>JBKJUI010000215.1:0-4139 GCA_046590775.1 Acidimicrobiales bacterium | reverse complement strand
ACCAGATCACCTGCAACCCGGTCATCGCCGCCGCCTACGCCGAGGTGATCGTGGCCTTCCTCCGGGACTGCGATGCGGCCGGACGGCTCGACCGCACGCAGCGCTTCCACGTCCTCGAGCTCGGCTCGGGCTCCGGGCGCTTCGCCTACGCCCTCCTCCGGCGACTGCGTCGCCTGCTGGCCGCCTCGTCGCTGCGGGACCTGCCGGTGACGCTCGTCGTGTCCGACTTCGACGCCGCCAAGCTCGAGCAGCTCGCCGCCCACCCACGTCTCCAGGCCGACCTGGACGACGGGTGGCTCGACCTGGCCACGGTCGACGCCGCCGCCCCGGCCGAGGTTCGGACCTGGCGCCGCGGCGAGGTGCTGGCGGGCCGCCCGCTGGCCGTGATCGCCAACTACGTCTTCGACAGCCTGCCGGCCGAGGCCTACGCCATCCGTGGCGGCGCCCCCCACGAAGCCCGGCTGAGCGTCTACGCCGACGCCCCCGACGTCGACTTCGACGACCCCGACGCCCTCGACCGGCTGCGCTTCGGCTGGGACGTGGCGCCCGAGCCCGTGGCCTCGACCGGCGACCCCGAGGTGGACTCGGTGCTGGCCCGCTACGCCGACGTGCTCGACAGCACGATGGTCGTGCTGCCCGTCGCCGCCCTGGCCTGCCTCGACCGCCTGGCTGCCGCCGCCGGGGAGCCGGTGCTGGCGCTGGTGGCCGACAAGGGCTGGGCCCAGCGGCGGGAGCTGTTCGGGCTGGGCTGGCCCAGCATCGTCCCCCACAGCGGGTGCTTCTCGCTGATGGTCGACTTCGACGCCATCGCCCACGTCGTGCGGGGACGGGGCGGCACGGCCATGGTCCCGCCCCACCTGGCCCAGCACCTGGTCGTCGGCGCCTTTGTGCTCGGCGACCTCGACGTGCCCGAGACGGCCGACCGCTACGCCGACCGGCTGGCCGAGGGCGGGCCCGACGACGTCTTCGACATGCGGGCGGCGCTCGCCCCGGCCGGCGGTCAGCTCACGCTCGGGCAGGCGCTCAGCGTGCTGCGCACCGCCCGCTTCGACAGCCAGGTCTTCCTCGACCTGTTCTCGGTGCTGCTCGAGCTGGCTCCCTCGGCCACGGGCATGGCCAAGGCCGACCTGGCGCTGGCCGTGGAACGGATCTGGGAGGGCTGGTTCCCCATAGGCGAGCCGGCCGACGTCGCCCTGTGCCTCGGGCTCCTCCTGGCCGGCATCGGCCACCACCGAGAGGCGCTCGAGCTCTACACCGCCTCGCACGAGCTCCTCGGGGCCAACGCCAACGCCCACCTGGCCTCGGCCATCGCCCACCACTCGCTGCGGGAGCTGGACCAGGCCCTGAAGGACGTCCGCGAGGCGCTGGCCATGGAGCCGAACCTCGACGCCGCCCGCGCCCTGGCCGCCGAGATCGAGACCGAGCTCGGGCGTGACGACGGCGGCGCCTTTCCCCGATGACCACCGTGACCGCAACCCCCCTGCACGACGCCCTCGTCGACTTTCTCCGGACCGACGGCTGGCCGATCACCGTCTCCGCTGCGCCCGTCCCGACCGTCGAGACCCGCTTCGCCGGCCACGGATGGGACTGGACCTGCGCCGGCCGCACCTTCGAGGCCCAGGGCCAGGTCGTGTTCGACTCGGCCGTGCCCCTCTCCGTCAGCGAGCGCCTGCGCCCGGGGATGGCGGCGCTGCTCATCCACGCCAACTGGGAGCTGCTCACCGGCGCCTTCTCCCTGGCCCCCGGCACCGGCGACGTCCGGTTCCGCACCTCGCTGCTGCTGCCCGACGGCGCCGCCCTCGTCGCCGCCGCCGTGAAGGGCCTGGTCTACGCCAACGTGCTGACCGTCGACCGCTGCCTCCCGGCGTTGGCGGCGGCGGCCAGCGGTGAGCTGGGGATCCCCGAAGCACTGGACCGCCTGGCCCTCTGAGCCGGCAGCGCGAACCTGTGGTCGTGGACGACCTTCTCGCCGGGCTGCCGGTGCCCCGCGAGCGGCGTCTGGCGGTGCGGGTCACCAATGACGCTCGACGGCAGATCCAGAAGGGCCACCCCTGGCTGTTCGAGGCCTCCATCACGTCGAGCAGCGGCGACGGGCGGGCCGGCGACCTCGCCGTCGTCTTCGACGCCGAGCGGCGCTTCCAGGCGATCGGGCTCTACGACCCGAGCTCACCGATCAGGGTGAAGGTGCTGCACCACGGCGACCCGGTGAAGATCACCCCGGAGTGGTGGCGGGATCGCTTCGCCGACGCCCTCGCACGGCGGGCCACGCTGACGACCTCGACGCACACCACCGGGTTCCGGTGGGTCCACGGGGAGAACGACGGCCTCCCGGGCTTGGTGGTGGACCGCTACGGGTCAACGCTTGTCGTCAAGCTCTACTCGGCGGCGTGGGTCCCGCACCTGCGGACCGTCCTCGACGTGCTCGACCAGCTGCTGGCCCCGAAGGTGGTCGTGCTCCGACTCAGCCGGGCGGTGCAGCGCGAGGGCGTCGAGGGGATCGCCGACGGCATGGTGCTGCTCGGCGAGCCGCCGGCCGGACCGGTCCTGTTCCGCGAGAACGACCTGATGCTCGAAGCCGACGTCGTCGCCGGACAGAAGACCGGCCACTTCCTGGACCAGCGTGACAACCGGCGTCTCGTCGGGGCCGACGCGGCGGGGGCGCGGATGCTCGACGTCTTCGCCTGCACGGGCGGCTTCTCGCTGGCTGCGGCGGCGGGCGGGGCCCGGTCCGTCCACAGCGTCGACGTGAGCAGCCAGGCGCTCGAGATGGCTCAGAGCAACTTCGCCCAGAACCGCCACCTGCGTTCGGTGGCGAGGTGCGGGCTCACCACGACCGACGGCGACGCCTTTGCGGTCATGGCGGCCCTGCGGGCCAGCGGCGAGCGCTTCGACATCGTCGTCGTCGACCCTCCCTCCTTCGCCCACACCCAGGCCGGCATCGACGGTGCCCTGCGGGCCTACCGGCGGGTCACCGACCTGGCGGTGCGCCTCGTCGATGACGGTGGCCTCCTGGTCCAGGCCTCGTGCTCCAGCCGGGTGCCGGCCGACGACTTCTTCGCCACCGTCCACCGCAGCGCAGCCCAGGCGGGGTACCGCCTCGACGAGGTGCGACGCACCGGCCACCCGGTGGACCACCCCGTCGGCTTCCAGCACGGCGCCTACCTGAAGGCCCTCTTCGCCCGCGTCCATCGCAGTGACCCGCGTCGAGGGTCCGAGCAGGCCGCACGCCGCAGTCGGTAGTCATGTGGCTGGCCGCAGGGGGCAGCGACGCCTTCGCACCAGGCTCAGTACTTGTAGTGGTCGGCCTTGTAGGGACCTTCGACGGGGATGCCGAGGTAGGCGGCCTGGTCGTCGGTGAGGGTGGTGAGGCGGACGCCGAGGGCGTCGAGGTGGAGGCGGGCCACCTTCTCGTCGAGCGCCTTTGGGAGGCGCACCACGTCGAGGCCGTAGTCCTCGGCCCGCTTGTGCAGCTCGATCTGGGCCAGCACCTGGTTGGCGAACGAACAGCTCATCACGAAGCTGGGGTGACCAGTGGCGTTGCCCAGGTTGAGCAGGCGCCCCTCGCTGAGGACGATCACCGAGTGGCCGTCGGGAAAGCTGAACTCGTCGACCTGGGGCTTGATGTTGGTGCGGGTGACGTCGCTCATGCGGGTCAGGCCGGCCATGTCGATCTCGTTGTCGAAGTGGCCGATGTTCCCGATGATGGCGTTGTGCTTCATCTTCTTCATGTGGTCGGCGAGGAGGATGCCCTTGTTGCCGGTGGCCGTGACCACGATGTCGACCCGGTCGATGACGTCCTCGAGCCGCACCACCTCATAGCCCTCCATCGCCGCCTGCAGGGCGTTGATCGGGTCGATCTCGGTGACCACGACGCGAGCGCCCTGACCGCGAAGGCTCTGGGCGCAGCCCTTGCCCACGTCGCCGAAGCCGCAGACCACGACCATCTTGCCGCCGATCATCACGTCGACCGCCCGGTTCAGGCCGTCGATCAGCGAGTGGCGGCAGCCGTAGAGGTTGTCGAACTTCGACTTGGTGACCGAGTCGTTGACGTTGATGGCCGGGAACAGCAGCTGGCCGGCCTCCTTCATCTGGTACAGCCGGAGGACGCCGGTGGTGGTCTCCTCGGAGACGCCGCGGAT
>JBKJUI010000040.1:0-4490 GCA_046590775.1 Acidimicrobiales bacterium | reverse complement strand
CTTCCCCAGTTCGCCCCTCGCTGGCTACCCGGCACCGACGCCGAGGAGGGCGGCCGCCTGCGACACGCCGGCGCCCCTCCTGACGGCGGCGTCGACGGCGGCGAGGGCGGCCGGGGTGTCGAGGTCGTCGTCGAGGGCCCGGCGCACGTCCTCGAGGGCTCCGTCACCGGGCCCGCTCTGGCGCCACCGCTCGAGCCGGTCGGTCGCCGTCGGCATGAGGTCACAGCCCCAGTCGAAGCCGGGCCGGTAGTGGGAGGCCAGGATGGCCAGGCGCACGGCGTCCGGCTCCCACTCCTTCAGCAGGTCCGACACGAAGATCAGGTTGCCGAGGCTCTTCGACATCTTCACCCCGTCGAGGCTGACCATGCCGACGTGCATCCAGTGGCGGACGAAGGGCTCGCCGGTGGCCGCCTCGGACTGGGCCCGCTCGCACTCGTGGTGGGGGAAGATGAGGTCGTTGCCGCCGCCGTGCAGGTCGATGGTGGTGCCGAGCTCGCGCAGGGCGAGGGCGCTGCACTCGATGTGCCAACCAGGTCGGCCGGGGCCCCACAGGCTCTGCCACGACGGCTCGTCTTCGGCCGACGGCTGCCACAGGACGAAGTCGAGCGGGTCGCGCTTGGCCGGGTCGTCGACCTTCCCACCCCGCTCGGCCGCCAGGGCCAGCATCTGCTGGCGGTCGTAGCCGCTGACCTCGCCGAAGCCGGGGAACGAGCCCACCGAGAAGTAGACGGCGCCGCCCGCCTCGTAGGCGTGGCCCCGGTCCAGCACCATGCCGATGAAGCCGAGGATGTCGGGGATGGCGCCGGTGGCACGCGGCTCGCTGGCGCTCGGCAGCAGCCCCAGGGCGGCCATGCAGGCGTCGAAGCGGGCGAGCTCCTCGGCCGCCAGGTCGAGGTAGTGCACGCCCAGCTGGCGGGCCTTGGCGAACAGGGGGTCGTCGATGTCGGTGACGTTGCGCACGCACAGGGTGCGGTGCCCGAGGTCGCGGAGCCTGCGCTGCAGCACGTCGAAGGTGACGTACACCGCGGCGTGGCCCATGTGCGCCGAGTCGTACGGCGTGATCCCGCAGGTGTACATCGTCACCGTGGGGCCTGGCTCGAAGGGCACCACCTCGCCCCTCGAGGTGCAGAACAGCCGCACCTACAGTCCCGTCAGCTTGATGGCGGACCTTGCCTTGTGGCGGACGTTGACGTTGAGCAGCACGCTCGTGAACGCCTCGATGGCCCCCGCCATCGAGAGGGTGCCGGCCACCACCGGACGCAGCCCGGGGATCGTCGCCACCAGCGCCACGGTGCGCTCGATGGCCTCGGGACGGTCGCCGCACACCAGCACGTCGCAGTCCATCTCTGTGTCGAGGTTGGCGAGCAGCCGGGCGGGCAGGTGGTGGAAGGCCCCGGCGACGTGGCTATCGGTGAGGGCCGTCTGGAGGCTCTCGGCCACCGAGCCGCGGGCCGGCATCAGAGGCTGGAACTCGTCGCCCACCCGGAGCAGGGCGTTGCCCATGCTCACGACCACCTTGCCCCGCAGCGGCTCGGCCAGGGTGCGCCCGGTGGCCACCGCCGCGTCCCACGGCGTGGCCATCACGACGAACTCGGCCCGGGCCGCCTCCTCGTTGTGGTTGCCCTCGATCTGCAGGTCGCGGCCGCTCCACCGCTCGAGAGCCTCGTCGACGTGCTCCTTGGCCCGCGTGGCGGTGCGGCTCCCGACGGTGACCTGCGCCCCGGCGACGGCCAGTCGCAGGGCCAGCCCCATCCCGGCCGGCCCCGTACCTCCGATGATCCCGACGTGCACGGGGCTCAGACCTCCATCACGACCGGGACGATCATCGGGCGCCGCTTGGTGCGGTCGTTCACGAAGCGGCCCAAGGCCTGGCGGGCGGACCGCTGGACCTGGTCGAGCTCGACGCCACCGCGGTGGTCGAGCTTCTCGAGGGCGCTGCGCACGACCTGGCGGGCCTCGTCGAGCAGGGGCTCGGCGTCGGGGGCGTGCACCCACCCGCGTGTGATGATCTCCGGCCCGCTGACGACCTCGCCCGTCTTCATGTCGACGGTGATGACGACCACGACGACGCCCTCCTCGGAGAGCACGCGACGGTCGCGGAGGACGCCGTGGCCGACGTCGCCGACGATCCCGTCGACGTACAGGTAGCCGGCCGGCACCTCGCCGTCGAAGTCGACGCCCTTCTCGTCGAGGCGCACGACGTCGCCGTCCTCGCAGAGCAGCACCCGGTCGGCCGGGACGCCCATGCTCGTGGCGATGTCGGCGTGGTGGCGCAGGTGGCGGAACTCACCGTGGACCGGGATGAAGTGCTCGGGCTTGGCCACCGACAGCAGGGTCTTGAGCTCGCCCTGCATGGCGTGACCCGAGACGTGGACGTCGGCCAGACCGGAGTGCACGACCTCACAGCCTCGGCGGGTGAGCCCGTCGATGACCTTGCCCACGCTCGTCTCGTTGCCCGGGATGGCGTGGCTGGACAGGATCACGAGGTCGCCCTCACCCACCTGCAGCCACCTGTTCTCACCGGCGGCCATGAGCGACAGCGCGCTCATCGGCTCGCCCTGGCTGCCGGTGCTGACGACGAGCAGCTTGTCGCGGGCCACCTTGTGGGCGTCCTCGATGTCGATCAGCGACCTGTCCTCGTAGTGCAGCACGCCGAGGTCGCGAGCCAGCTTGACGTTTCGGTTCATCGACCGCCCGAGGGTGGCCACCGTGCGGCCCTGGGACACGGCGGCGTCGATGACCTGCTGGATGCGGTGGATGTGGCTGGCGAAGCAGGCCAGGATCACGCGCTTGCCGTCGGCGTCCCGGATGAGGTCGGCCAGCACCTTGCCCACGGCGGACTCGGAGGTGGTGTGGCCCGGCTCCTCGGCGTTGGTCGAGTCGCTGAGGAGCAGCTTGATGCCCTCGCCGTCGGAGATGGCGCCGATGCGGGCCAGGCCGGTGCGCCGCCCGTCGACCGGGTTGAGGTCGATCTTGAAGTCACCCGAGTGGAGGATGTTGCCCTGCGGGGTGCGGAAGCAGGTGGCGAACCCGTGCGGCACCGAGTGGGTGACCGGGATGAACTCGACGTCGAACGGCCCGATCTTGCGCCGCTCGCCGTCGACCACCGGGATCAGCTTGGTGCGGCCGAGCAGCCCGGCCTCCTCGATGCGCCCCCGGGCCAGCCCGAGGGTGAGCGCCGAGCCGTACAGCGGGAACGACAGGTCGCGCAGCAGGAACTGGAGGGCGCCGACGTGGTCCTCGTGGCCGTGGGTGAGGACCGCACCCTCGATCCGGTCGCGGTTCTTCACGAGCCACGAGAAGTCGGGCAGGACGAGGTCGACCCCGGGCATCTCCGAGGTGGGGAACATCAGGCCGCAGTCGAGGAGGAGCAGCCGGTTCTCGACCTCGATCGCCGCGCAGTTGCGGCCGATCTCCCCAAGCCCGCCCAGGAACGTGACCCGAACGGGAGCAGTCACAGGTCGTCGCCCAGCGAGGCGACGAGCGCGGCGGCGTCGGCGTCGAGTCCTGCGGGCGCAGGACCCACCGGGAGCCGGCACTGGCCGGCGGGGAGGCCGAGGTGGCGCAGCACGGCTTTGGACGGCATCGGGTTCGGGGCGTCGTCGCTCGACTCGAAGGCGAACGACGGCAGCATCCGGTCGTTGAGCTGGCGGGCCGTGGCCACGTCGCCCTTCCAGAACGCTTCGAGCAGCCGCTGGTGCAGCCGCCCGGTCCAGTGGGTGGCCACCCCCACGATGCCGCAGGCGCCGATCGAGAGCAGCGGCAGGGTGAGCCGGTCCTCGCCGCTGTACAGCTCGAGGTCGGGTGCGGCGGCCAGCAGCTGGGCCGTGGCCCAGGGATCGCTGGCTGCGTCCTTCACCCCGACGATGTTGGGGACCTCGCGGTGGAGGCGGACGAGGACGTCGTGGGAGATCTTGCGCCCGGTCCGCACCGGGATGTCGTAGACGAGGACGGGAAGGTCGGTGGCTTCGGCGATGGCGTGCAGGTGGGCCTCGATCCCGGCCTGGGAGGGCCGGCTGTAGTAGGGGCAGACGGCCAGGATGCCGGCGGCGCCGGCTTCGGCGGCGGCCTTGGTCATCTCGACGGAGTGCGACGTGTCGTTGCTGCCGGAGCCGGCCACGACGGGCACGGTGACCGCCTCGGCGACCGCTCGCCACAGGTCGCGCTTCTCGGCGTCGGACAGCGTCGTCCCCTCGCCGGTGGTGCCGGCCACGACCAGCCCGTCGTTGCCGTGGTCGACCAGCCAGCGGGCCAGCTGGGCGGCGCCGTCGAGGTCGAGGCGACCGTCGTCGTCGAACGGCGTGGCCATGGCGGTGACGACGCCGCCGAAGCGCCCTGGTCCAGACATCGTGGGCCACGTTACCGGGCCGGCTGAGGCCTTCAGGATGCGGCCGAGGGCCACTCGCCGGGGGCGGGGAGAACGGCCTGGCCGCCGGCCGCGGGGCTGTCGGGGTGGTTGAACACCGCCGAGCCGGCCACCAGCACGTTGG
>JBKJUI010000003.1:0-5683 GCA_046590775.1 Acidimicrobiales bacterium | reverse complement strand
CGCCGACGGCGGCGGCCACGGCCCGCATCGCCGCCACCCGGGCGGCGCCGTCCGGGGCGGCGGCCACGAGGGCGGCTTCCACCGGCGTGGCGACCCCGTCGACCACCGCGCTGGCGGCGGCGTCGAGGGCGTCGTCCTCGGGGACGGGGAGGAGGGGTTCGGCGGTGGTCACGGTCGGGAGGTAGGACGTTGGGAGGGGGCGGTCGGGTTCCCGGCCGGGCCAGGTCGCTCGGGCCCGGGGGCCAGCAGCGGGGCCAGCGCGGCCCGGCCCCGGCTGATGCGGGAGCGGACCGTGCCGGGCGGGACGCCGAGGACCTCGGCGATCTCGGCGTAGTCCAGGCCGCACAGGTCACGCAGCACGACCGGGGCCCGGAACTCCGGAGGCAGGCGCCGGAGGGCGGCGTCGACGTCGACCGACAGCGCCACCCCCTCGGGGTCGGGCGATGCGCCCCCCGACCCGAGCGAGCTCGTCCCGGCCTGCGGCTCGGGGAGGTCGTCGAGGTCGGCGTCACCGGGCAGGCCGGGAGCGGGCCGCCGCCGCCGCCGGCGCAGCTCGTCGAGGCTGGCGTTGACGGCTATCCGGTAGGCCCAGGTGCCGAACCGGCTGCGGCCGTCGAAGCGCGGCAGCGCCCGGACGATCGAGACGAGCGCCTCCTGGGTGGCGTCGTCGGCGTCGGCGTCGGACCCGGTGAGGCGCCGGCACACCGCCCAGAGGCGGCCCTGGTGGCGGCCGAGGAGCTCCTCGAGCGCCCGGCGGTCGCCGGCCCGGACGGCCTCGACCAGGCCGGCGTCGGGGTCGGCGCCACGCTGCGCCCCGTCGCCGGCCGGGACCTCGTCGGTCACGGGGTCTCGAGCTCGAGCTCGCCCACCACGACCTGGCCCGTGCGGCCGGGGTCGGTGAACCAGACCAGGACGGCGCCGCCGCTCGTGCCGTCGAGGTCGACCTCGAGGTCCCCCTGGACGGCGCTGGCGCTGGCCACCGGCTGGCCCCACCCGGGCAGCGTCGCCGCCGGCTCGTCGGCCACGTACAGCTGGGCCGCCCAGGCCCGGCTCGGGCTGCGCACCCGCATCTGCTCGAGCCGGGCCGACCGGTCGAGCACCAGGATGACGCCCACGCCGTCCTTCAGGTTGCCGAACACCGGGCGCAGGTTGTAGCGGTCGGACGACCACGTCGTCGCCGGGTCGCCGTCGACCAGGCGTGGCAGCTGGCCGTCGTTCTCCTTCCGGTCGGCCTCGGGGTCGAACGACCGGACGTCGGCGACGGTGGCGCGACCCGGAGCCGCCGGGCTGCGGGGGGACGGGCCGCCGGCCGTCGGGCGCTCCGGCTGCACGGACACGACGACCAGCGCGGTGACGAGCGCAGCCAGCACCAGGAACCCGACCACCGCCAGCGGTACCCGGGAGCGGGTGGGGCGATCGACGGTGCGGGTGCGGCGGCGGTGGCGGGGAGGGGCGGCCGGCGGCCGTCGGGCTGGTGCCGGCGCCGCTGCGGGCGGCGGCGCCGGCCGGCTCGGGGCCGCGGCGGTGCCGACGGCGAGCGCCACGGTGGCCGGAGGGGCACCCCCGGCGCCGCCGCCCACGGCGAGAGGGACCGGCGACGGCAGGACCGTGCCGTTGGCCGGCGTGAACTGGACCATGGGCACCGCCGCGGTGGGCGGCCCGGGCGGGGGCAGGGCCAGGGCCCGCAGCTGCTGGGCGAGCAGGAGGGCCGACGCCGGCCGCCCGGCCGGGTCCTTGGCCAGGCACGACAGCACGAGCCGCTCGAGCGCCGGGCCGACCTGCACACCGAGCGATCCGAGCGACGGGGCCGGTTCGGTCAGCTGGGCCAGGGCGGTGGCGAGGTCGGTCTCCCGCACGAACGGCGGCTGGCCGGCCAGCATCTCGTGCAGGACGCAGCCGACGGCGTACAGGTCGGTGCGCCCGTCGACCGGTCGGGCCGCCACCTGCTCCGGGGCCAGGTAGCGGGCGGTGCCCACCACGACACCGTCCCGGGTGACGGCGCTGCCGCTCAGCTGCCGGTCCACCGCCTCCTGGGCCCGGGCCACCCCGAAGTCGGCGACCTTCACCCGGGGCGCCGGGCCGTCCTCGATCAGCAGGAGGTTGGCGGGCTTGATGTCCCGGTGGATCAGCCCGGCGCCGTGGGCCACGTCCAGGGCCTCGGCCACCTGGGCCACGAGCGGCACCGCCACCTCGGGAGCGACGCGGCCGTCGCCGATCAGGTCGCGCACCGTCCGGCCTGGCACCAGCTCCATCACGATGAAG
Source organism: Acidimicrobiales bacterium (assembly GCA_046590775.1). Lineage (GTDB taxonomy): Bacteria > Actinomycetota > Acidimicrobiia > Acidimicrobiales > JAUJNH01 > JAUJNH01. The sequence goes on along the minus strand of JBKJUI010000003.1, from coordinate 3,421 downwards.
TCGGTGGGCCCGTCGGCGCCGGTGTCGTAGGTGGCGACGATGCCCGGGTGGGCCAGGCGGGCGGCGGCCACCGCCTCGCGACGGAAGCGCTCGCGGAAGGCCTCGTCGGCGGCGAATCCGGGGTGGGGGATCTTCACGGCCACGGGGCGGGCCAGGATCTCGTCGCGGCCCTCCCACACGGCGGCCATGCCTCCCTCGGCCAGCCGCCGCACCAGGCGGTATCGCCCGGCGAGGACCTGCTCATGGCCGAGGGGCGCCCCGACAGCACCGGCATCGGACACTGGATCCCAGGCTACCGAAGCCACCTCTCCCGACCGGGACAGCACCGTGACTGGGTCTGCCCACTTCTGGTCCCCGGGGACGCTGGAAGTGGGCAGACTCGATGGGGCGGACGTCGCTCAGCCCTTCGCCACCGTGACGACGCCGATGCAACGGGGGCCGACGTGGGTGCCGATGACGGCGCCGACGTCGGAGAGGAGGATGTCCTCGCGGGGGACGATGTCGTCGAGCCGGGTCAGCAGCTCGTCGACGTCCGACGCCTCGGCGTGCATCACGCCCAGCGCCTCGACGGGGCCGATGGCCCGCACGCTGTCGACCAGGGCGGTGAGGGCCCGGGCCCGGGTGCGCTGCTTGCCGGCCTCGGCCACCTCGCCGCCGGTGGCCTGGCTCACCGTGATGAGCGGCTTGACCGACAGCAGCCCGCCGACCAGGGCCTGGGCGCCGCCGATCCGCCCACCGCGTCGCAGGTTGTCGAGGGTGTCGATGGCGGCGACGAGCTTGGTGCGCCGGGCGGCCGACCTCGCCACCTCCTCGACCTGGTCGAGGCTCTGGCCCTCGGCCGCGGCCCGGGCGGCCAGGTAGACGGTCATGCCCTCGCCGAGGCTGGCGTTGGCCGAGTCGACGACCCGCACCGGCAGGTCGGCGGCCACGTTCTGCGCGGCCAGCTCGGCCGCCTGGATGGTGGCCGACATCTTGCCGGACAGCGTGACGACGACCACGGCGTCGGCGCCGCCGGCCTGGGCCCGCCGGTAGGCCTCCTCGAAGGCGCCGGGAGACGGGGCGGCGGTCTCGGGGAGGTCGGGGACGGTCTTGCACTTCGCCCAGAACTCGACCGGGGTCAGGTCCTTGCGGTCGACGAGGGCCTCGTCGCCGAAGCGGATGGTGAGCGGCACCACCTCGATGCCCAGCTCGTCGCACAGCGCGGGAGGGAGGTCACACCCGCTGTCGGTCACCACTCGAACGGTCATCCCATCATCCTCCTCGGCTTGCGGGCGCCCGGCCGGAGCCGGACGGTCGCCCTTCATCCAGTCCGGTCAGACCCCCCGGCCCCCCGGATGGTGACGCGCCGTCCTCGGGTTTGCCCGGTTCTGGCTTCTCCAGGGACCAGAAGTGGGCAGACGCGGGGTTTTTCAGCGTCGGAGGCGGCGCAGGACGGGCTGGACCAGCGCCAGGGGCTCGCCCAGCCCGAGGGCGGCGGCGGCGCCGAGGAACGCCGCCGCGCCGAGGGGCACGGCCGCGGCCACCTGCACCGCGGCGCGGGTGCTGCCGGGCGGAAGGGCGGCGACGACGCCGACGAGGACGGCGGCGACGACGGCGGCCAGGGCGGCCGTGGCCAGCCCGAGGCGCACGGAGAAGCCGCCGATGCCGGCCAGCCAGCCGGCCGGCAGGCGCCGCGACAGGACGGCCAGCGTCACCAGCGCCCCCACCGTGTACGCCGCCGCGTAGGCCGCGGCCAGCCCCTGCACCCCGAAGTGGGGGAACAGCGCCAGGGCCAGCACGATGTTCACGCCGTTCTCGACCAGGTACAGCAGGAAGGTCATGCGGGTGTTCTGCATCGACTGCCAGACCCGGGTCAGGAACAGGAAGCCCGAGAACCCGGGAAGTCCCAGGGCGAAGCAGGCGAGCGTCCCGGCGGTCACCCTGGCGTCGCCGGGGTCGAAGCGGCCGTGCAGCAGGAGGGTGCGGACCAGGGGCGAGGACACCAGGGCCAGACCGACGCCGGCCGGCACGATCACCGCGGCGATGGTCCGCAGGCCCGTGACCACCCGCTCGGCCAACCCGGCCAGGTCGCCGGCCACCCACCGCTCGGCCAGGTCGGGCTGCAGGGCCGTGATGACCGAGACGGCGTACACCCCGTGCGGCAGCAGGAAGAAGGTGAGGGCCACGACGTAGGCCGACTGGGCGCCCTCGCGGCCGATGGCCAGGCGGTAGACGACGAGCAGCGCCAGCTGGTTGGCGGCCACCACCCCGAGGGTCCACCCGGACAGCCCGACCAGCCGCCGGATCGACGGCGCCCGCAGGTCCCAGGTCGGGCGCAGGCCGCGGCGGCGACCCGAGCCCCGACCCCGGCCCACCAGCCCGGCGGCCGGCAGCCGGGCCACCTGCACCGCGGCCATGGCCAGCACGCCGAGGGTGGTGCCGACGCCGAGGAACAGGATCGCCCGGCGGTCGTCCCGGAAGGCCCCGACGTCGAGGCTTCGGGCCACCTGCGGCAGGGCCACGATGGTGGCGATCACCACGAGGTTGTTGGCGATGGGGGCGAACATCGGGGCGGCGAAGCGGCGCCGGGCGGTCAGCAGGGCCGTGGTGAGGGCGACCACCCCGTAGGCCACCACCTGCAGGGCGAAGAGGCGGATGAGCCCGGTTCCGATGGCCCGCTGGTCGGCGGTGGCGTCGCCGAAGTAGAGGCTGACGATCAGCGGGGCGGCCAGGACGAAGGCGACCGTGGCCACCGCTGAGGCGACCACCGCCAGCGTCACGACGGCCGAGATGTCGTGCCACGCCGCCTCGGCCTCGTCGCCGTCCCCTTCGTCGCCGTCGACCCGCTGCAGCTGCTGCACGAACAGCGGCACGAGGGTGGCCGACAGCACCCCGCCGAGCAGCAGCTCGTAGATGATGTTGGGGGTGATGTTCGACAGGTTGTAGGTGTCGGTCAGGAGGTTCTGGCCGATGGCCACGGCCAGGGCGATGTTGCGGCCGAAGCCTGTGATGCGTGACAGGGCGGTCCCCGCCGCCATCACCCCGGTGGCGCGGGCCAGCGACGGCCGCCCGCCCGTCGTCGTCACCCGGCGTGCCGGCCCCGTCGCCGGCCACGGCGGCGGGCGTGGCGCCGGTGCGGCAACAGCGTCTTGGCCCACCAGCCGGCCAGGAACACCGCGGCGGCACCGCTGACGGCGATGGCCACCCCCGGGAGGCTGTTGGCCCGCACCACGTACTCGGTCTCCTGCAGCACCCGGCCGCCGTCGGGGGTGAGCAGGCGCACCTTCACCGGGAAGCTGCCGGCGGCGCGGACGCGGACGCGGATGGGCTGGGTGGTGGGCCCCCGCTCCAGCACGACCTGCGCCCGGTTGCCGTCCGGGAACTCCAGCTTCTCGCTGTCGAGCTGCAGCAGGACGTGGGCGGTGCGGCCGGTGTCGTTGAA
>JBKJUI010000322.1:0-3983 GCA_046590775.1 Acidimicrobiales bacterium | reverse complement strand
GAGGTCGACCAGTTCTCGGGAACCGGGTGGCCCCACGCCGTCGTCCAACCGGCATGACCACCCGCGACGATCGCCATGAGGAGGGTTGCCCGTGTGGTCATGCCGGTTGGACGACGGCGTGGGGCCACCCGGTTCCCGAGAACTGGTCGACCTCCCGCCGACGGGCTCAACGGAATCCGGACGATGATGCGAAGTGGCCGCCACTGGAGGCCGCCCGCAGCTCGCGGATTCCCGGCCGGGCCTCGATCCTGTGATCTGACCGTGCCAGGATGAGCCACCCCACGGCAAGGCCGTGGCCGAACCTTGCGGAGGTCATCCATGTCGCAGCCCATCGTCAGCCGGGGCGTCCCCTTCGTCGACCTGTCGCGCACCGGCTTCAGCGTGCAATGCGAGACCACCGCCGGTGTCGTGGTGTTTCGGCTCCGAGGCGAGCTCGACATGGCCACCGCTGTCGACCTGCGGAGCAGGCTCGCGGAAGAGCTGGGCAAAGGGCCTGGTGCTGTCGCGGTGGACCTCACCGAGCTCTCCTTCGTCGACTCGAGTGGGATCGGTGCGCTCCTGGTGGCCAGCCGCCGGGCGCAGGAAGCCGGGTGCTCCTTCGTACTGCACTCCCCCGGCCGTGCGGTCCGCAGGGCCCTGCAGCTCACCGGGGTCGACGCGTTGCTGAAGATCGAGGACGACCCTCCCCGCTCCTTCAGGTGACGCTTCCCCGAGGACTTCCCGGTTTACGTCACTGTGACGCATCTCAGCCGGGGCTCCCGCCCAGCGAGCGGCGGATCGGGGTCTTCGGGAAAGATGTTCGCATGCCCCGACTGCCCTCGTCGTTCCAGGACGTGACGCCGGAGTGGCTCAGCGACGTGCTGATGACCAGCGGCGCACTCGGGCCCGGGGACCCGATCACCTCCCTGTGCCATCAGCCCCTCGGAATGGGCGCCGGATTGCTCTCTGACCTCCGTCGGGTCTCGTACCACTCGGCTGGGGGAGGCGACGGCAGCGTCGTCGTGAAGCTCTCGGCCGACAACGAGCTCCGCAGCACCGTGGACCAGCTCGGCCTCTACCGCCGCGAGATCGACTTCTATCGGCAGCTGGCCGATGTCGCCCCCGTTCGCACGCCGGCGGTGCACCTGGCCGTGCAGGCGGACACGTCGACCGACTTCGTCCTGGTGCTCGAGGACCTCGGGGGGCTCCTGCCGGCCGACCAGCTGTCCGGGCTCGGCCTGGACGCGGCCGAGGTGGCCATCGACGCCGCCGCCCACCTCCACGCCTGGGCCTGGGAGGACGAGGACCGGCTGCAGGGTCTCTGCGGCGCCTTCTCGTCGATCCGCAACGACACGACCCGGGCGCTCTACCCCACGTTCTTCGCCGGCGGATGGGCGAGCTACCTGTCCCACGCCGAGCAGGAACCCGGCGAGGCCCTCCGCCTGGTCGCCGCCGGCTGGGTCGACGCCCTCCCCTGGTTCCTCGACGCTCTCGCTGCCCCAGCCACGCTCTGCCACGGCGACTACCGGGCCGACAATCTCTTCTTCGACGCCAGCGACGGGTCCGTATCGGTCATCGACTTCCAGCTGGTCCACCACGGCTGCGGGATCAGCGACGTCGCCTACCTCGTGTCCCAGAGCGTCGACGGGGCCGAGATCGAAGACCACACGAGCCTCGTCGAGCACTACTGCGCCGCCCTCGAGTCCCGGGGCGTCACCTACCCGTGGACCGAGGCGTGGCCCCAGTACCGCATCGCCGTGCTGTTCCACCTGGTCGAGGCCGTGGTGGCGACGATGGCATGGCCGTCCCTCGACGAGCGCGGCCACAGGCTCGTGCTCAGCCTGGTCGAGCGCGCCGCCCGTGCCATCGAGGTGACCGACGCCGTCAGCCTGCTCGGTCGCCGGGCCTGACCCCGAACGCGAAGACAGGCAGGGGATGGCCTTACGGCCATCCCCTGCCTGCCAGAGAAGGTCTTGCGATGAAGCCTGCTGCCTGCCTAGCCGGCGAGCGGGCTGCGGCCGATGATGTTCCGGCCGCTCTTCAGGAAGGCAACCAGGCCCAAGAGGACCAGGGCCAGGCCAGCCACCAGGGTGAGCCCAGGCAGGACGCTGGCCGACTCCGACGAAGCCGGCAACAGACCGACGTTCACCGAGGCCGGACCGGCAGCAGACGCCGTCGGAGCAGCAACCGCAGCATCAGGAGCCGCCACGATCGGAGCCGCACCGGCCACCGCAGCCTCAGCCGCAGGCGTCGACGCCACGTTCGCCGCAGGAGCAGCAGACGTAGCACCGGCCACCGGAGCCGACGGAGCAGCAACAGCCAGCGCCGGAGCAGCCGAGACACCAACCGGAGCAGCCGGAGCAGCCGGCGTGGCCGCCGTCGGAGTGGCAACAGCCGGGTCGCTCGACGTCGCCGCCGCCGGAGCAGCAGACGCACCATCAGCCGAGGTACGACCAGCCACCGTCACCGCCACCGTGGCCCGACCAGGCGTGCCCGAGACGGCGGAGCCGGTCGCGGTGAACTGGGTAGCCACAAGCGTGTGGACCCCAGCCGCCGTGCCCGCCGGCATCGTGACCGAGCCGTTCAGAACCGACGCCGGCGCGAACGAGCCGATGACCGCCCCGTCCCGGGTGTCCAAGTGGATGTCGATGTTCGACGAGGTGACGTTGCTGCTGTAGTTCTTGCCGAACAGCGTCACCGTGCCCCCAGCAGCCGAGCTGGCCGGGTTGGCGTGCAACGTGGCCAGCGACTGGCAGGCGTACGCCACCGAGCCGAGCGCCACCGGGCCAGCAACCACCAAGAAGGCGCCCGCTGCGAGCCGCTTACGAGTCTTGCTCATCTGACGCATCTGCGTCTCCTTCGTCTCGGTGCCTACGAACCCCGTAGGTGCTGACGCAACAATACCGGTGCTCGGTTCTAGCGCCAGGGTTCTGAGCGAATCTTCAGAATCCTCAGGAACCCGTGAGGGATCGGTAGGGTGCGGTGCCTGGCCAGCTCCAGGACCCGCTCCGGCAGGGTCAATGCGGCAGCTCTCGATGCTCCTCATGGACTGGAAGTGGTCCGAATCGGACCTCGGATTCCGTCGTGGAGCCTGATTGCACGCAAGGACCGACCTCGGGCTGAGGCAACCTCCCCGCTGGGCGGTAGCGTTGGCCTGATGAGCTACCTGGTGGGTGCGTCGAGGACGCAGCTGATACGGCTGAAGCACCTGGAGCCCGGCACGAGGGTGCTCGCCACCGAGAGGATCCCCTCCGGGCCGTGCCACGCCGTCTCCAGCCCCGAGGACCGAGAGGCGCTCTGCGGGGCCGAGGTGATCGAGGTGCTGGACCAGAGCTTCACCGCCGACAGCGACCTGACCCGGTGCGCCGAGTGCGAGGTCCTCGTCAAGCAGGCGTGACGCTCAGCTGGTGAGACGGCCGATGCTCAGCGTCGCCGTGGCCTGGTTGACCAGCAGGTCGTAGGGCACCTTGGCGAAGGTGGCCGTGGCCGTCCGCGGCCCGCCCTGGCTGCGTGGGCCCTTCTTCAGCTCCGCCTTCAACCAGGCGTCGGCCTTCTTGGCGTCGGCCTTGTCGGCCACCGAGGCGACCACGGTGGCCAAGACCTCGGGAGCCACCGACCTGTCCGACTCGGCAACGACCTTCACGACGTCGGTCGGCCCCGTCCCGTAGGTGCTGATCGTGGCGTCCGACCTCTTGCTGGTCGTCGTCGTGAACCCAGGGGTGCTGGCCCCCGGAGCCTGGGTGAACCCGCTCCTCCCGAGAGCGCCGTGGAAAGCCCCCGTCTCCAGCCCCGGGATCGCCTCGCCCGTCACTTTCGGCGCCCGGAAGGCGGTCGTCGAAGTCGCCGGAACGCTGGTCCCCCCAACCGAGGTCGGCGGCGATGGCTCGTCGCCCTTCCCCCCGCACCCCATCACCAACAAGCACAGCCCCACCCCGAGCAGACGCCGCACCAAGGCCACCGTACCGACCCTGCCCGACTGCGCCGGACCAGAACTGGCCGAGGAC
>JBKJUI010000288.1:0-7664 GCA_046590775.1 Acidimicrobiales bacterium | reverse complement strand
GCGCAGCTACCGCGAGCTGCCGTTGCGCCTCTTCGAGTTCGGCACCGTCTACCGGTTCGAGCGGTCGGGCCAGATCCACGGCCTCACCCGGGTGCGGGGCATCACCCAGGACGACAGCCACATCTTCTGCACGCCTGAGCAGCTGGAGGACGAGCTGGCCTCGCTCCTCGCCTTCGTCGTCGGCCTGCTCAAGGGATTCGGGCTCGACGACTTCCAGGCCGAGCTGTCCACCCGGAACCCGGAGAAGATGGTGGGCACCTCCGAGCAGTGGGACGCGGCCGAGGCGGCGCTGGAGCACGCGTTGAAGTCCGCCGGCCTCGACTACGTCGTGTCGCCCGGCGAGGCCGCCTTCTACGCCCCCAAGATCGACGTGCACGTGCGCGACGCCATCGGCCGGAAGTGGCAGCTGTCCACCCTGCAGGTCGACTTCCAGTTCCCCGACCGCTTCGACCTCGAGTACATGGCGGCCGACGGCACCCGCCAGCGCCCCCACGTCATCCACCGGGCGCTGTTCGGCTCGGTGGAGCGCTTCTTCGGCATCCTGCTCGAGCACTACGCCGGCGCCCTGCCCACGTGGCTGTCGCCCACGCAGGTAACGGTGTGCCCGGTGGCGTCGGACCACGAGGCGTGGGCTGCACAGGTGGTCGAGCGGCTGACGGCCGAGGGCTTCCGGGCCGAGCTGCTGGCGGCCGACGAGCAGCTGGGCGCCCGCATCCGCAAGGCGAAGCTGGCCAAGGTCCCCCACGTGGTCGTCGTCGGCGGCGACGACGTGGCCGCCGGGACCGTGGCCGACAACGTGCGGGGGAGCGAGCGGCCCGAGAGGGGCATCGCCCTTGAAGGGCTCATCCAGCGCCTCAGGGTCGAAGCCGCCATGCCAGCCTGATGGAGCGGCTCTGGGCCGGTTGGCGGTCGTCCTACCTCGAGGGGAGCGCTGACACCGTCCCCCCGGGGCCCGACGGCTGCGTGTTCTGCGCCCTCCTCGTCTCCGACCGGCCTGACGCCGACACGCTGGTCGTCTGGCGTTCGTCCTCGGTGGCCGCCATCCTCAACGCCTACCCCTACGGGAGCGGTCACGTGCTGGTCATGCCGACCCGTCACATCGGCGACCTGGCCGAGGTGGTCGACGACGAGCGGACCGGCCTGTGGGACGCCGTGCACGCGGCGGTGGCCGCGGTCACCGATGCGTACCACCCCGGCGGGGTGAACGTCGGCGCCAACCTCGGGCGGGCGGCCGGCGCCGGCATCCCCGGCCACCTCCACGTCCACGTGCTCCCCCGGTGGGACGGCGACACCAACTTCATGACCAGCGTGGCCGAGACCCGCGTCCTGCCCGAGCCGCTGACCGAGACCTGGCGCAAGCTGCGAACGTCCTGGCCTCGGTAGGACGGGGCCGCCTACAGTGCTGCGGCTTCGCGCTGCGGAGATGAGGAGAGACCCATGAGCGACTGGAACGCCAAGATCATCGAGGAGTTCCGAGGCAACGGCGGGAAGGTCGGCGGTCAGTTCGAGGGGGCACCGCTGCTGATCCTGCACAGCACCGGGGCCAAGTCCGGCCAGGAGCGGGTGAGTCCCGTGATGTACCAGGCGGTGGGTGACGACTTCGCCGTCTTCGCGTCGAAGGCCGGGGCTCCGAGCAACCCCGACTGGTTCCACAACCTGCTGGCCAACCCCGGGGCCACGGTGGAGGTGGGCACGGACACCGTCGAGGTCACGGCCCAGGTCGCCGAGGAGGACGAGCGGGAGCGGATCTGGGAGAAGCAGAAGGTCGACTACCCCGGCTTCGCCGAGTACGAGAGGTCCACGACCCGCCAGATCCCGGTCGTCCTCCTCCGCCGCTCGACCTGAGCGAGAGGCGACGTGTCCCGACGCAGGCGCCAGGCGCCGCCCCCGTCGCCCGTGCCGGTCGTGCCGCTCGACGAGGCCATCCGAGGCGTCGCCGCCTGTCCGTGCGCCCGCCACCAGGACGGGTTCGTGGCCGCCCTCGGCTCGGCCGACGAGCTCGTCCTCCAGGTGACGGAGTCGACCGTCCCGCTGCCGGCCGGCGGCGGCGCTCGGGAGGTGGCGGAGGATGAGCAGATCAAGGTGGCCACCGCCGTCGACCCGGACGGCCGCAGCTTCCTGCAGACCTACACCGACCTCGCGGCCGGGCAGGCTTTGCACCCCGACGCCTGGTTCGTCCGGGTCGGCGCCCAGGCCGCCTTCCGCATGGCCCTGTCCAACGGCAACGAGGGTCTGCTCGTCACTGCGTCAGGGGCCGACGACGCCTGGGCCGCCGTCACCGCCGAGGGCGTGGTCCGGCTCATGACCGCCCCGTAGCGCCGATCATGCACAGCCACCCGGGCTAGTCGAAGGTGGGCCAGGCCAGGAGGTCGGTGAGGAGGGCGGCGTCGCCGCGGTAGCGGAACTGGCGGGGGCGGCCCCAGAGGAGGAGCTGGACGTCGGAGGCGGGGCCCAGCAGCCGGCACTCGGCGGCTGAGGCGGCTCCGTCGTGCACGGCGGGCTGCGAGCCGGTGCAGTCGAGGGTCCAGGCCAGGTCGACGTCGTCGGGGTCGATGACGATCACGCCCCGGGTGCCCTCCCACGGCTTCGCCTCGGCGGACAGCGTGACGTGCAGCAGCTCGTCGATGCCGTCGCCGGCCTGCTCTGCTCCGAACGGCTCCGGCTCCGACCCCCCGGTCTCCTCGGCGTCCCAGCGGTGGAGGGCCACCTCGTGCACCTGGTGGCGGGCCACCTGCCCCACGGTGCACGGGCCGGGCCACCACGCCCACGTGGGCTGCCCGGGGTCGAGGCCCTGGAGGGCGGTCACCAGCAGGTCGGCTCCGCCGGTGAGCCACGCCACGAGGTCGCCGCCGGGCTTCTCGACCGGCTCCTCAGCCGCCACCGGCCACTCGGTCGAGCCCCGCTGCACACACCAGGCCCAGAACCGCTGCACCTCGCCCACGTGGGCGGCGAGATCCCGGACGGTCCAACCGGGACAGGCGGCGATCGGGGCGTCCTCGTCGCCGCCGGCCACCACGGCCGCCAGCCGAGCGGACTCGCCCCGGATGGCGTGGACGGCGTCGATCGGCACGGCGCCTGACTCTACGGTCAGGCCGTGCCCCTGCCGCCCACCGGATCGGCGCGGGCGACGACGATGGCGACGTCGTCGCTGGCGGTGTCGCCCTGGAAGTCCATGGCGGCCAGCTCGATGCGCCGGGCGATGCCGTCGGCGGTCCGGCCGGCGCAGGTCTCGAGGAGCGCCTCGAGGCGGTCCTGGCCGTACTGGTCGCCGCCGGTGTCACGGGCCTCGATCACTCCGTCGGTGTAGAGGACTATGGCGTCGCCGGGCCCGAGGGTGCAGCTGACGTCGGACACCTCGGCGTCGGGGAACATGCCGAGAGGGAGGCCGGCGGAGCAGTCCATGGCCTCGACCCTGCCGTCGTCCCGAAGCACCAGCGGGGGAGGGTGGCCGCCCCGGGAGAGGACCACCTCGACCCCGGTGCTGCTCGGCTGCATGCGCAGGTAGACCGCGGTGCAGAACCGGTCGTCGCTGCGACCGCCGATGGCGCTGTTCAGGCGGCGCAGCACCCCGCTCGGCGTCGGCTCGTCACGGGCCACGGCTCGGATGGTGTACCGGGCCTGCCCGGTGATGGCCGCCGCCTCGGGGCCCACCCCGCTGACGTCACCGAGGACCAGGGCCCAGGCGCCGCCGTCGACCTCGAAGACGTCGTAGAAGTCGCCGCCCACGACGTTGGCCGCTCCCGCAGCCCGGTACCGGGCGGCCAGGCCGACGCCGGGCACCTCCGGCATCACCGGGGGGAGGAGCGTCTCCTGCAGCACCCGGGCCACCCGGTACCGCTCCCTCTCGGCGTGCGAGCGGTCGAGGGCGCCGGCGAGGTGCTGGCCCACGCCGGTGGCCAGGCGGTTGCGGCGGTGGTCGAACCGGTGCGGCTCGGGGTGGCCGAGGACCATGGCGCCGTGGCCGCCGCCGGCCTCGTCGCCGATCGGCAGCACCAGCCACGACCGGATGAGCCCGCCTCCCTCGAGGTGGCCGTACGGCGCCCGGGCCTCGGACGTCCGGGCCCAACGGAGCACGTCGTCGACCACCAGCGGCTTCCCGCCCTGCACGGCGGCGGCCAGGAGGGGAGCCTCCTCCACCACGGGAGGCTCCTTGAACCCCGAGTGCTCCGGACCGCTCGCGAAGATCGGCGGCCCTGCGGCCGGGAGGAACAGCCCGAAGCTGGCGCCGGCCACCCGTCGGGTGGCATCGAGCAGGCGCTGGACGAGGCAGGTCGGGTCGGCTTCGGCGAGGGCGCCGGCCAGGTCGACGAGCACCTCCTCGAGGTCGGTCCGCTCGGCCTCGACCTGAGCCAGAAGCGCCGTGGCGGCCGTGCCGGCGTCGCGGGGGGTCGGCGTGGTCATCCGGCCACCGGCGTGGGCAGGGCGATCTCGAACCAGACGCTCTTGCCGTCCGGCCGGCCGGTGATGCCCCAGGCGGTGGCCAGGGCCTCGACGAGGTCGCTGCCCCGACCGGTCTGGTCGTCCTCGTCGGCGTCGCGTCGGCGGGGGACGCGGGTCGACCGGTCGATCACGTCCACCCTCAGCCGACCGGCCACGAGGCGAACCGAGAGCTGGACCTCGGTGCCGGCGTGGAGGACGGCGTTGCCCACCAGCTCGCTGACCAGCAGCGTGACCGTGTCGACCATCTCCTCGCAGCCCCAGGCCTGCAGGAGCCCCTCGACGAAGCGGCGGGCCGCCCTGGGGCTCTCACGCGAGGCCGGCAGGTGGGTGGAGGCCTGGTGCAGCACGTCCTCGACCTGGTCGAGCACGGCGACCAGCGTGGCCAGCTCACGGCCGAGCCGGCCGGGCGGCACCGACTTCGGGAGGAAGGCCAGGCCTCCGAGCTCTCGGATGGTGTCGAGGTCGCCCTCGGGGTGCGCCGACGTGAGGACGACGACGCACTCGGGCACCTCGTGGCGGAGGGCGGCCGGAAGCCGGAAGCCCTCACCGGCCGGGAGCAGCACATCGACCAGCGCCACGTCGGGATGCACGCGGCGCGCCGCGGCGATGGCGTCTTCGGCCGACTCCGCCTCGGCCACCACCTCGAAGCCGGGATCACCCTCGAGCGCCGCCCGGACGAGGCGCCGGTAGCCCGGGTTGTCGTCGACCACCAGGACGCGAGCCTTCATCCGGCCTCCGCCCCCGCTGGCGGACCGCCCGTCCCGAGGTCCCCGGCGGGCAGGGTGAACGAGACCGTGGTCCCTCGACCTGGAGCCGGCTCCACCCAGATCACGCCACCGTGCTGCTCGATGGTGCGGCGGGCGATGGCCAGCCCGGTGTCGGTGGCCTCAGGATCTCCAGGCCTTCCGAAGAGCGAGAAGAGCCGGGGCAGCTCGGCGGGGTCGATCGACCGGCCGTCGTCGGTGGTGCTGATCACCCAGTTCAGGTGGCGCCGGGTCACGCCCACGTGGATCGTGGGAGGGCCTTCCGACCGGCGTAGCGCGCTCTGCAGCACGTGAACGAGCACCTGCTGGAGGGCCCAGCGGTCGCCGTGCACCACCGGCAGGGGGTCGGCGGTCAGCGCCGGGTCGGAAGCCGCCAGCTCGCCGGCCAGCTGGACCCGGGCCTCGGCCAGCGCGTCGTCGAGCGGGACGGGCTGCCGCTCCCGGAGGTCGGCCGCCGCCCGGGTGCGGACCAGGATCTCGGACACCAGGTCGCCCATCTGTCGCAGCCCCGCTCGGGCATCGTCCACCAGCTCGCAACCGTCCGGGCCCAGGTCGGCGCCGTAGCGCTCGGCGATCAGGTCGAGCAGGCCGGCGCCCACCTGGAGGGGCTCCCGGAGGTCGTGGGACACCGCCACGGCGAACCGCTCCAGGTCGGCGTTGGAGCGCTGGAGCTCGGCAGTCAGGCGCGAGAGGGCCGACTGGGCGATGTCCCGCTCCTCGAGACGGCGGGCCAGCTCGGCGGCCTGCTCCTCGACCAGCGCCCGCTGCTCGTGGAGGTCGAGGAAGACCGACACCTTGGCCCGGAGCACCTCGGGTTGGAGCGGCTTGGCCAGGAAGTCAACGGCACCGGTCCCGTAGCCGCGCAGCTGGTGATCGATCTCCCGGTCGAGCGCCGTGAGGAAGATGATCGGGATGCTCCGGGTGCGCTCCCGCCCCTTCACGGCCCGTGCGGTCTCGTAGCCGTCCAGACCTGGCATCTGCACGTCGAGCAGGATCACGGCCATCTCGTCGTGCAGCAGGCGGCGGAGGGCCTCCTGCCCGGAGCCGGCCCGCAGCAGCTCGCACGGGAGCGGCTCGAGGATCGCCTCGAGGACGAGGAGGTTGTCCGGGCGGTCGTCGACCATCAGCACCTTCGGAAGCGGCCGGCTCACCTGGGCGTCCGAGCCCCAGCAGCCTGAGCCAGCGTCCGGGCCAACGTCGGGATGCTCCCGACGTGGGCGGAGGGCACCGCAGCCAGCGCGGCGGCCGGCATCGTCGGGCGCTCCGCCGTGGCCGGGTCCTGCACCAGCGCCAGCCCGCCTGCCTCGGCCACCCGGGCCAGACCGGCGGCTCCGTCGGCGTTGGCCCCGGTCAGCACCACGCCGGCCATCCGCGGACCGAAGGCCTCGGCGGCCGACAGGAACAGCACGTCGACCGACGGCCGGGAGTACAGCACCGGTGCCTCGGTGTCGAGGGAGAAGCGGGTGCGGTCGACGAGGAGGTGGTACCCCGGCGGGGCGACGTAGACGTGGCCCCGCAGCACCTCGTCCTTGTCATCCGGCTCGGTCACCGGTCGCGCCGTGTGCCGGCCCAGCAGCTCGGCGAGCGCCGAGGGCGCCTCGGTGCGGTGCTGCACGATGACCAGAGCCACGTCGAAGTCGTCGGGCAGCGCCTCGAGCAGCAGCCCGGCGGCGGCCAGCCCGCCCCACGAGCAACCGACGGCCACGAGATCGAGCCCCGTCGACGCGCTCATCGGACCTTGCGGAAGACCCGGTCGACCGGGTCGAGGACGTTGTAGTCGTCGGCGTGGGCGGTGAAGGTGATGCTCTCCTTCTGGCCGAGGGCGAGCACCCCGAACCGCACGAGGCTCTCGTAGAACAGCTTGTGCACCCGGTCCTGCAGCGGCGAGTCGAAGTAGATCATCACGTTCCTGCAGATGATGGCGTGAAACTCGTTGAAGGAGCGGTCGGAAGCCAGGTTGTGTCGGGAGAACACGACGCCGTCGGTGAGGGTGCGGTCGAAGCGGGCTCCCTCGTAGCCGGCGGTGTAGTACTCGGAGAAGGCGCGAGTGCCGCCGGCGGCTTGGTAGTTCTCGGTGTAGGCCCGCATCTGGTCGAGGGCGAACACGCCCTCCTTGGCCCGAACCAGGACCGCCTCGTTGATGTCCGTGGCGTAGATCCGCGTCCGGTCGAGCAGACCCTCCTCGGCCAGCACGATGGCGAGGGAGTAGGTCTCCTCACCCGTGGAGCACCCGGCGTTCCAGATGCGGATGAAGGGGTAGGTGCGCAGCAGGGGAACCACCGTGCGGCGGAAGGCGAGGAAGAAGGTCGGGTCTCGGAACATCGCCGTGACGTTGATGGACAGGTCGAGGAGGAGGCGCTCCATGCACGCCCGGTCGTGGAGGAGGCGCTCTTGCAGACGGGACATGGTCGCCGCGCCCTCGAGGTCGGCCCGACGCCAGAGCCGGCGGCGCAGCGACGG
>JBKJUI010000133.1:0-8183 GCA_046590775.1 Acidimicrobiales bacterium | reverse complement strand
CCTTCGGCTCGGACTTGACCATGGGCCTCCCGATCGCTGTCGCGCTCGGTGGCGTCGGCGCCGGCATCGGGACGACCCTCCTGCTGAGCCAGCTCTTCACCATCCCCGACGCCACCGTCCTGCTCGGCATCATGATCGGGCTCGGCGTCGGGATCGACTACGCCCTCTTCATCGTCTCCCGCTACCGGGAAGGCCTCCACGAGGGTCGGTCCCCCCGGGAGGCGACCGTGGCCGCCATGGACTCGGCCGGGCGTGCGGTGGTCTTCGCCGGCATCACCGTGATGATCTCCATGCTCGGCCTCCTCCTCGTGGGCATCGGCTGGATCGGGGGCATGGGCATCGGCGTGTCGGCCACCGTGCTGGCCACGATGCTGACCTCAACGACGCTCCTCCCGGCCCTGCTCGGCTTCTCCCGGGAGCGGGTCGAGCTCACCCGCTGGCGCGGCCTCATCGCCGCCGGGTTCGGCGCCGCGGCACTCCTGGGCCTGGGCATCGGCTTCGCACCTCTTGCCGCCATCGGCGCCGTGCTCGCCGCGCTCACGCTCCTGGCCAGCCTCGCGGTCCGGCCGCTCCGCCGCCCGGTCCCCCGGCGGGCGGCCAAGCCCGTGCGAGCGACCTACGCCTACCGCTGGAGCCGCACCATCCAGCGCAGCCCGTGGAGGTGGCTCCTGGGGGCCACCGCCGTGCTCCTCCTGCTGGCCGCACCGGTCACCAGCCTGCGCCTCGGCTGGGCCGACGAGGGCAACTTCCCCGAGGACACCACGACGCGGCAGGCCTACGACCTCCTGGCCGAGGGCTTCGGAGCCGGCTTCAACGGGCCGTTCGTGATCACCGTCGTCCCCGGTGCCGAGGACTCGCCCGAGGCCGTCCAGGGCCTCCACCGGGCGCTGAGCCGGACCTCGGGGGTCGCGGCCGTCACGCCGCCCGCCGCCGACGACTCAACGAAGCCCGCCGCCTACGTCATGAGCCTGGTGGCGACGACGGCACCCCAGGACGAGGCCACCAGCGACCTCGTCAGGCACCTGCGGAACGACGTCATCCCCGCCGCCGTGGCCGGCACCGCGCTCGACGTGCAGGTCACCGGCGGCGCCGCCGTCAATCTCGACATCACTGACTTCCTCGCTGAGCGCACCCTCGTCTTCTTCGCCGCGGTTCTCGGCCTCTCGTTCGTGCTGCTGATGACGGTCTTCCGGTCGCTGCTGGTGCCGCTCAAGGCCGTCGTCATGAACGTCCTTTCGATCGCCGCGGCCTACGGCGTCGTCGTCGCCGTGTTCCAGTGGGGCTGGGCCGGCGAGCTGCTCGGCATCGAGGGCGGGCCCATCAACCCCTTCATCCCGCTGATGCTCTTCGCCGTGGTGTTCGGCCTCTCGATGGACTACGAGGTCTTCATGCTCTCCCGCATCCGGGAGGAGTATCTCCGGAGCGGCGATGCCACCACCTCCGTCGCCGACGGCCTGGCGTCGACGGCCCGGGTCATCACGGCCGCCGCCGCCATCATGGTCGTCGTCTTCGCCTCGTTCACGCTCGAGGACATCAGGGAGATCAAGCTGTTCGGCCTCGGTCTCGCCGTCGCTGTGCTGCTCGACGCCACCCTCGTCCGCATGGTGGTCGTCCCGGCCACCATGGAGCTGCTCGGCGACCGCAACTGGTGGCTGCCGAGGTGGCTCGACCGTCTCCTGCCCCACCTCGAGATCGAACGTTCCGACCGGCCCCTGCGCCCAGCCGACGACGAGCCCCAGCCGGGTCTGGCGACGCCGCCCGTCGGCCCGCACACGCCCGTCAACGAGCCGCAGCCCGTCGGATGACGGCGAGCCTGTGCCGACTGCGGCGCGCCGGGTCAGAGCGGCTGGGTGTAGAGGCGGTGGACGGCCTCGGGGTCGCCGGCCCCGGCAGGGGCCCAGGGGCTGACGACCCAGGTGTAGCCCGCCTCGGCGGCGGCGGCGCTCAGCGCCGACACCAGACGGGACGGCTCGCCGTCCATCTCCAGGACGACGGCTGTCTCCCACTGGCGGCGGGCGGCCTGGCGGGCCAGGCCGAGGGGCCCTCCTGCGGTTCGCCACGGGCCAGCCACGTCGGGAACGGCCACCACCCGTCCCACCCCAGGCTCAGCGAGGAGGAGGCGTGGGTCCGACCACGGACGGAGGAGCTTGGGCAGGCGCTCGACCAGGCCCGGCGCCGCTCCCAGCCCGACGTCGCCGGCCGTGGCGGGCAGCCGCCACGTCGGCCTCGCCTCTCCCGGCGCCGGTCCGAGCCACGGCGGTGTCCGAGGCCGGCCGGTGACCTCCTCGGCCTCTCCCTCCTGGACCCCGGCTTCCTGGTCGGCTGCGTACGAGGCGGGTCCGGTGAGCGAGGTGCAGCCCTCCTCCTTCAGGAGCCGCGCCGCAAAGCGCACGAGGGCGGCCACGGTGGCGGTGCCCACCTCCTCGTCGTCCACCGTGTCGAGGAAGCCGAACCAGCCGGCGTCGCTGCCCTCCAGGTGGTGAGCGGTGCAACGGCCGACCGGCGCTGGCTGGCCGGCGACCCTGGCCAGAAGCGACGCCACCCGGCCGCCGCCGTCGAACCAGGGGTCGCGCCGAGCCCGGAAGCGGCCGGGGTCGTCGGCCAGCCGTGGCGGGCGGCCGGGGTGAAGGGCGGTGGGCAGGTCACGGAAGCGCCGGCGGGCGAAGCGGTGGTTCGCCAGCTCCACCACCACCGCGGGCGCGGGCACGACCGTGTTGCTAGCACCAGGGGACCTCTAAGGTGCGCCCCGATGGTCGACGACCTCCTCGGGCTGCCGACGCCTGAGCTCCTGGCCCGAGCAGCGGCCGCTCGCGACGCTGCCACCGGCACCCGGGTGACCTTCTCGCCCAAGGTGTTCCTGCCCCTCACCGAGCTGTGCCGCGACCGCTGCGGGTATTGCACCTTCGCCAAGGCGCCCGCCCGCCTCGAGAGCCCCTTCCTGCCTCCCGAGGAGGTGCTGCGCATCGCCCGAGCCGGGGCGGAGGCCGGCTGCTCCGAGGCGCTGTTCACCCTCGGCGAGGCGCCCGAGGAGCGGTACCCGGTGGCCCGGGCGTGGCTCGACGAGCGGGGCTTCGAGAGCACGGTCGACTACCTGGTGGCCATGTGCCGCCTGGTGCTCGAGGAGACCGGGCTCCTCCCCCACGCCAACCCTGGCGCGCTGGACGAGCGCGACCTCGCCCGCCTGCGCGAGGTCGCCCCCAGCCAGGGGATGATGCTCGAGTCGCTGCGGCCGGACCTCGACTGCCACCGGGGCGCCCCCGACAAGGTTCCCAGGCGCCGGCTGGCGACGCTCGAGGCCGCCGGCCGCCTCCGCATCCCCTACACCACCGGCATCCTCGTCGGCATCGGTGAGGACGAGGCCGACCGCCTCGCCGCCCTCGCCGCCATCGCCGACAGCCATCGCCGCCACGGCCACGTCCAGGAGGTGATCGTCCAGGGCTTCCTGCCGAAGCCGGGGACGGCCATGCACGGGTGGCCGCCGGCCTCGCAGGACCTGCACCTACGCGCCGTCGCGCTGGCCCGGCTCACCATGCCGGCGGATGTCGTCGTGCAGGCGCCGCCCAACCTCAGCGACGACCCCGGGCGGCTGCTCGACGCCGGCATCGCTGACTGGGGTGGCGTCTCGCCCGTCACCGTCGACCACGTCAACCCCGAGCGCCCGTGGCCCGAGCTCGAGCGCCTCCGGGAGATCACCGAGTCCCGCGGCTTCGCCCTGGCCCCCCGCCTCACGGCCCACCCCCGCTACGTCCTGGCGGCGGAGACCTGGCTGGCTCCGAGCGTGTGCGCCAAGGTCCTCGACCGCAGCGACGCCGAGGGCCTGGCCCGTGACGCGGCGTGGGTGAGCGGCGGTGACGAGCCGCCGCCGGCGCTCGTGCCCGGCCCGGCCGGCGTGCGGGCCGGCTCCCCGGTGGGCGAGGTCCTGGCCGGCGTGCTGCTCGGGCAGGAGCCCGGCGTCGCGGAGCTGACCACGCTCTTCTCGGCCCGGGGTCGGGAGGTCGTGTCGGTGGCCGAGGTGGCCGACGACCTCCGCCGCCAGACCGTCGGCGACGTCGTCACCTGGGTGTCGAACCGCAACATCAACTACACGAACGTCTGCACGTTCAAGTGCCGCTTCTGTGCGTTCTCGAAGGGGCCGCTCAGCCTCAACCTGCGTGGCCGCCCCTACCTGCTCGGCCTGGACGAGATCACGACCCGGGTGGCCGAGGCCGTCGAGCTCGGCGCCACCGAGGTGTGCCTCCAGGGAGGCATCCACCCCAGCTTCGACGGCGACTACTACCTCGAGGTGATCCGGGCCGTCCGCCTCGCGTCGGCGTCGATCCACATCCACGGGTTCACGGCCCTCGAGGTGACCGAGGGGGCCAAGCGCAACGGCGAGCCGCTCGCCGACTACCTGCGACGGCTGATGGACGCCGGCCTGCGCACGCTGCCGGGCACCGCGGCCGAGATCCTGGACGACGAGGTGCGGAAGGTCCTCTGCTCCGACAAGGTCAACTCCGAAGAGTGGCTGGACGCCCACCGCACGGCCCACTCGGTCGGGCTCCGCTCGAACGTCACGATCATGTTCGGCTCGATCGAGCAGCCCCGCTCGTGGGCCCGTCACCTCGTCGTCACCCGCGACCTGCAGAAGGAGACCGGCGGCTTCACCGAGTTCGTGCCGCTGCCCTTCGTCCACATGGCCGCCCCCATCTACCTGCAGGGTCAGGCCCGGCGCGGTCCCACCTTCCGCGAAGCAGTGCTCATGCACGCGATCGGCCGCATCGCCTATGCCGGGCACATCCCGAACATACAGGTCTCCTGGGTGAAGATGGGCCTCAGCGGCGCCCGCCAGCTGCTGCGGTCGGGCTGCAACGACCTCGGCGGCACCCTTCTGAACGAGAACATCAGCCGGGCGGCCGGCGCCACCCACGGCCAGGCCATGGACGAGGCCGGCTTCCGCTCGGTGCTCGACGGATTGCCCGGCCCGCGCCTGCTCGAGCAGCGCACCACGCTCTACGGTCGCGTGGCCCAGCCCGCTTGAGCTCGCTGCCGACGGCGGTCGTCTTCGACCTCGACGGGACCATCGTCGACACCGAGGTGCCCGTCTTCGAGGCGTGGCGCCGGATCTGGGCGGGCCACGGCCACGAGCTGCGGCTCGAGGAGTGGGTGCTGTGCGTTGGCCGGGACGCCGCTCTGTTCGACCCCTTGGCCGCCCTCGGCCGGCGGGTCGGCCCGGGCTTCGACGCCGAGTCGGTGCGGACGGCGAACCGGGCCCTGGAGGCCGAGCTGGTGGCGGCGACGGCGATCCGGGCCGGCGTCGAGGCCTGGCTCGACGAGGCCGAGGCGGCGGCGGTGCCGGTGGGCGTGGCCAGCAGCTCGTCGCGGGACTGGGTCGACGCACACCTGTCCCGCCTCGGCCTGGGACACCGGTTCGCCACGGTGCAGACCCGCACCGAGGTGGGCGTGACCAAACCGGACCCCGCCGCCTACCTGGCCGCCTGCGCCGCCCTCGACGTCGAGCCAGGCCAGGCGCTCGCCGTCGAGGACTCCGCCAACGGCGTGGGGGCGGCCAAGGCGGCGGGCATGCCCACCGTCGTCGTCCCCAACCCGATCACCGCCGGCCTCGACCTCTCGGCCGCCGACCTGCGGGTCGCCGACCTCACGGCCTGGACCCTGACTCGAGCCTGGATGGCGATCACCGGCGACGGCTGAGCTGAGACATCCCCACCTCGGGGTGGATCAGCCTTCCGCCTTGGCGAGAGCCTCGCCCGTGATGGCGATGCGCGCTTTCGGTGGTTGTCCGACCTACTGGTTGACTGACAACGAGAAGACCGTCACCGTCGAACACGTCGCCGGGATCGCCGGTCCGCAACCCGCGACTGCTCGAAGCCACCAGCCGCTACGGGGTGACGGTGGCCACCTTCGTCGCCTACGACCCGCCTCTACGGGGCTGTCAGCCGTGCCCGTCGACGGCCCCGTTGGCGGTGCCCAACTCAGGGGCAGACCAGGTATGAATGTTGGTCCATGCTTGGTGGGTTGCGACGATTGAGTGGCACAGGTCACGTCGATGTGGCCATCGTGGGTGGCGGCATCGCTGGCCTGGTCACGGCGGTCCGCCTGATCGAGGCCGGCGTGACCTGCACGGTGCTCGAAAGCCAGGACCGCGTCGGCGGAAGGCTCCTCACCAACAGCAGCTCAGCCGGGCGCTTCGATCTCGGCGCCACCTGGTACTGGCCGGGCGAGGCCCGTGTGGCTGCTCTCATCGAGGAGCTACAGATTCCGACACACCCCCAACATGTCGCAGGGGACGCGATGTACCACGTGCCCGGCGCGTCCCGGCGCATCGACGGGAACCCGGTCGACGTCGTCTCCCATCGCTTCAGCGACGGCGCGTCCTCGTTGGCCGAGCGCCTCGCAGACCGCTTGGGTGACGCCGTCTCGGTGCGGACGACCGTGCAGAGCGTTGACCATCGTCGGAGAGAGCTGGAGGTCACCCATGCGACCGGCTCGGTGACGGCCCGGCACGTGGTCTTGGCGCTCCCCCCATCGCTCGCCGTCCACAGCATCGACTTCCGGCCTCCGCTCCCCGACCGCCTCCACGCCCTGGCCGCCGCCACCCCGGTGTGGATGGGCAGCGTGACAAAAGCAGTCATCGTCTACCGCAAACCGTTCTGGCGCCACGACGGGTTAGCGGGTGCCGCGATCAGCGACGTCGGGCCGCTCCGCGAGCTCCACGACATGAGTGGCGTCAACGGTGACCCTGCGGCGCTCTTCGGGTTCGCGCCGCTCGACCCGGGGGCCCCGACCCCAAACGAGCGGGACATCGTCAACCAGCTCGTCGACATCTTTGGGCCCGAGGCGGCGGCGCCCCTCGAGGTCATCATCAAGGATTGGAGCCTCGACAGACATGCGGTGCCGCCGGGAGCCACCCCGCTCACCGCGATGGAGACCTACGCGCATCCGCTCTATCAAAAGCCTGCAGGCGATGGCCGCATCCACTGGGCTTCCACCGAGACCGCTCCGGACGCGCCCGGCCACATCGAGGGCGCGATCGCTGCAGCTGCCCGCGCCGTGAAGACCATCACCGCCGAGCGTTCTGCAAGCTACGAAGCCACCCGTCCGCAACTGCAAGAAGATCAGTGATGCCCTCCCCACCCTCCGCCACCTGCTCGGCGAGCTCGACCGCGCCGTCGCCCACACCGAGGACCTGGCTAATGCCACTGTCCAGAATACGTTCGTCTTCTGACGTGATCCGGTCGTGCGCCAGCCGTATGGTGGCCGGAGGGGCGGCGGGCTGCGCCTGTCGTCAAACACAAAAGGGAGCGCGGGACCGAGTGCATGCTGGACAGAGGCACCGATCGAGGAGACGTCATCGCCTTGTAACAGTCGCGGCGGCGGTAGCCATGGCCACCGGGTTCACCGCCTGTGGAGGCGGCAAAGGCACCAGCGGTGCGGACCGAGCAGCCATCGAGAAGCTGCTGGTCCAGCATTACAAGGCACCATCGTGCGGCGACCTCACCGCTTCGGGACGCACCGCCTTCGGCCATCCCGTCGACGACACCGCTTGCGCCGTCGACATTCGCACGCAGGCTCCGAAGGACGTCTCCGTCGCCAAGGTGAAGGTCGATGGCGACATGGCCACGGCGGTGGCCGACGGGTACACGTTCAAGCTCCAACGCGTGGACAGCGCCTGGCTGATCGCCGGCTGATCGCCGGCCCGAGTGGGTGGGGGAACAGGGCAGCGCCGGCCTCCTTAGGAGGTCGCGATGGCGCCCTTGACCTGCCCGGCCAGCTCCGGCTGGATTCTGGGCGCGGGTGGCGCGAGGTGGCCGCATCCGCCCCCCGCGGCGCTCCGGCCGGAGGCTGCGTGCCAACCTGGCTGCCCCATGCCCAAGCGAGCCTCCCGCACCACCGGCGACGACACGGTCGACGCCGCCATCCGCGCCGTGCTCGACGCGCTCGGTCCCGGCACGAACCGCCACCTGGTGGCCGAGTGCCTGGCCACCGTGGCGCTGCTGGCCAAGGAGGACCACGACAAGCTCGACCTCAAGATCACCAGCTCGGCGCTGGCCGAGAGGCGCCGGGCCTTCGGGGTGTTCCGGCCCTACCGGGACAAGCAGAAGATCACGATGTTCGGGTCGGCCCGCACCCGGCCCGACGATCCCATGTACGCCCAGGCCCGGGACTGTGCCGCCCGCATCGCCGAG
>JBKJUI010000004.1:0-2661 GCA_046590775.1 Acidimicrobiales bacterium | reverse complement strand
TCGGTGCCGAGGAGAAGCTGCGGCGTAAGCGGCTCGACCTCGTCGTTGCCAACGACGTCAACGCACCCGGGGCGGGGTTCGGGCACGACACCAACGCGGCGACGATGCTCGATTCGGCCGGCAACTGGACCGACGTGGCCCTCACCACCAAGCGTCACCTGGCCTCGATCGTCCTCGATCTGGTCAGCGCGCACCTTTCTGGGTCAGGATTGGGAGCGCGGACACCAAGGGGAGGCACATGACAAGCGGGTACACGTTCACGTCGGAGTCGGTCACGGAAGGCCATCCGGACAAGATGGCCGACCAGGTGTCGGACGCCATTCTCGACGCCATCCTCAGAGAGGACCCGATGGGCCGGGTGGCCTGTGAGAGCCTGCTCACCACCGGCCTGGTGGTCGTGGCCGGCGAGATCACCACCTCCGCCTACGTGGACATCCCCAAGATCGTGCGCAAGACGGTCTGCGACATCGGCTACGACCGGGAGTCCTTCGGGTTCGACGGGCACACGTGCGGCGTGATCACCGCCATCGACGAGCAGTCACCCGACATCAGCCAGGGCGTGACCACGGCGTACGAGGTCCGCACCGGCAAGAGCGGCGAGGACGACATCAACGCCCAGGGCGCCGGCGACCAGGGGATGATGTTCGGCTACGCCTGCGACGAGACCGACGACCTCATGCCCATGCCCATCTGGTTGGCCCACCGGCTGGCCCAGCGGCTGGCCGAGGTGCGCAAGGCCGGCGTCATGCCCTACCTGCGGCCCGACGGCAAGACCCAGGTCACCATCGACTACGAGGACGGCCGGCCGGTCAAGCTGCGCACGGTCCTGATCTCCAGCCAGCACCAGCCCGGCCTCGACACCGAGACCCTGTTGAAGCCGGACCTGGCCGAGCACGTGATCCACCCGCTCCTGCCGCTGCAGTTCGCCGACGACAAGTACGAGCTGCTGGCCAACCCCACGGGAGCTTTCGAGCTGGGTGGCCCCCACGCCGACACCGGCCTCACCGGTCGCAAGATCATCGTCGACACCTACGGCGGCGCCGCCCGCCACGGCGGCGGCGCCTTCTCCGGCAAGGATCCCTCCAAGGTCGACCGGTCTGCGGCCTACGCGGCCCGATGGGTGGCCAAGCACGTTGTCGCCTCGGGCGCAGCCCGGCGCTGCGAGATCCAGGTGGCCTACGCCATCGGCGTGGCCCGTCCCGTGTCGATCATGGTCGAGACGTTCGGAACCGAGACCGTCGACCCGCTCCAGATCGCCAAGATGGCCAACGAGGTCTTCGACCTCCGCCCCGCCGCCATCATCCGCGACCTCGACCTACGCAAGCCGATCTACCGCAAGACGGCGGCGTACGGCCACTTCGGGCGCTCCGAGAAGGAGTTCACGTGGGAACGCCTCTCGCGCCTCGACGACGTGAAGCAGGCCCTCCAGCTCACATAGCCGAACTCCGGATCGCCCGGGTCCTGCCGGACCTCCCGCTCGACAAGGTCTTCGACTACCTCATCCCCGACCACCTGGCCGCCGACGTCCGGGTGGGAACCATGGTGCGTGTGTCGCTCCACGGCCGGCGGATCGGTGGCTGGGTCGTGGGGCTGGCCCACGAGGCCGGCACCGACCGGCCGCTGCAACCGCTGGCCAGGGTCACCGGGTGGGGCCCGCCGGCGGACGTTGTCGCCCTGGCCAGGTGGGCGGCCTGGCGGTGGGCGGGACGACCGGCCCAGCTCATGGGCACCGCCTCGCCCCTGCGCGCCGTCCGCGCCCTGCCCGCCACACAGGGGCCGCCGCCGACCCCGGCAGCGGCACTGCGGCCCGAGGGGGTGTCGGTCGTGCGCATCCCGCCGGCGGGCGACGTGCTCCCTGTCGTCCTGGCCGCTGCGGAGCGGGGCGACGCACTCGTGCTGGCGCCGTCGGTGACCGCAGCGTCGTACCTGGCCGCCCGCCTGCGCCGCGAGGGCCACCGGGTGGCCCTCGTGCCCCACGAGTGGGCGCTGGCCGCCGCCGGCGACTGCGTGGCCGTCGGCGCCCGGGCCGCGGCGTGGGCTCCCCGCCCGGATCTCGGTGCGGTCGTGGTGCTCGACGAGGGCGACGAGGCCTACCAGGAGGAGCGGGCGCCGACCTGGAACGCACGCGACGTGGCGGTGGAGCGGGCCCGCCGGGCGGACGTGCCGTGCATCCTGACGTCGCCCTGCCCGTCGCTGGATGCCCTGGGCTACGGGCCGCTGGTCGTACTGTCCCGGACCGAGGAGCGCAGCGGCTGGCCGATCCTGGAGGTGGTCGACCGCCGGCGGGAGCCGCCGGGCTCGGGGCTCTACTCCTCCCGTCTCGTCACCCTGGCCCGCGCCGCCCGCCCCGACGCCCGGCTGGTCTGCGTGCTCAACCGCAAGGGCCGGGCCCGCCTGCTGGCCTGTGCGACGTGCCGGGAACTGATCCGCTGCGAGCCGTGCGGCGCCGCGGTCGACGGTGTCGACGGGGGGCTGCGCTGCCGGCGCTGCGGCACGGTCCGCCCCATGGTCTGTCTGGCCTGCGGGGCCACCCGGCTGGCCACGCTGCGGGTAGGGGTGACGCGCGCCCGCGAGGAGCTCGAGGCGCTGGCCAACCTCCCGGTGACCGAGGTGTCGGGGAACACCGCCGCCGGCCCGCCCCCCGGGGGCGTGCCCATCCTC
>JBKJUI010000382.1:0-6331 GCA_046590775.1 Acidimicrobiales bacterium | reverse complement strand
GGTCGGGAGGAGGTGGCGGAGCTCCTCTTCTCGGACCTGGCGCCGGCGCGGGCGGCCAACGCCGTCTCGAAGGCCCTGACGATGGCCCGCACGGCGTTGGCTCCCTTTGCGGTCCTCCAGGCCGACAGGGATGTCATCTGGCTGGAGGGACGGGTCCAGGTCGATGCCGACGTTGCCCGTGAGACCCTGCGGCAGGCCCTGTCACAGGCACCGGGCGACGTACGAGACGCGACCCTCGTGGCAGGCCTGGCCGCCCGCGGGCGCATGCTCGACGACGACATGTACGCCGACTGGGCGACGGCCAAGCGGTCTGACCTCGAGGCCCTGCAGGCCTATGCGCTCCTGACCCTGGCTCGTGACCGCAGCGCAGGCCACGGTCGTGCCGCCGACTTCTCGACCATGGAAGCCTGGTCCGACGTCCTCGCTCTCGACTGGACGAACGAGGAGGCCTGCTCGGCCCTCATGGGCACGTGCGCGAGAGCGGGCCAGCGGGACCTGGTCGTCCGCAACTTCCACCGCACCGTGGCCGCGCTGCATCGCCTCGAGCTCGCACCATCGGCGTCGCTACGTGCCGCCTACGCCGAGGCGGTCTCCGCCGCTGGCACGGTTCGCCCTGCGGCGTCGCCCGCCGCTTCGCCACGGGACAGCTTCGGCCGAGATATCACCTTTGGCGGCCTCCTCGACGCAGTCACCGCCACCAGCAGGGGATCCGGCCAGGCGGTCTTCGTGACCGGTCCGGCCGGCATTGGCAAGAGCCATGCACTCGACGTCCTGCGGCAGGGCCTCCAGACCGCAGGGTGGCAGGTCGTGCACGCTGGCGGTGCCCCTGATGACAATCGGGCTCCGCTGCGTGCCCTTCGCGTGCTCCTGGCCCAACTGGAACTCGACGAGGCCGACGGGCTCGTCGATCGGTTGGCTGACCGGAGCGCGCCGTGGGCTGGCGCCGACGTGCACGACCTGCGGGCGCACCTGCTCGAGCAGCTGAGGGTGGCCTTTGACGCGCAGGCCGAACGGCGTCCCTTCGTCGTCATGTTCGACGATGTGCAGTGGATGGACCGCGGGCTCCAGGGGATCCTGAGCGGCCTCCTGGCCAGCGGGACCGATCGTCGGTGGGCGATCGTCCTGGCCGCGCGGAGCGGCGACGCTGGCCTTTCCGTGGTGCTGCCACCTGGCGTCCGACAGCTCGACCTCGTACGTCTCGCAGCCGACGCAACGGAGCTTCTCGTGCGGCACACCTCACCCCTGCTATCGGAGGCAGCGGTGCTGCGGGCGGTGCACCGCAGCGGTGGCAACCCGCTGTTCGCTATCGAGCTGGCGCGACAGGTCGCCGCCGCCGACCCGGCCGCCCCGCTCGACGACGAGGGCGTGCCCGGCGTGATCATCGAGCTGCTGAGGGCGCGGCTGGCGGTTTGCTCACCGGCGGCCCGCCAGGTCATGTCCCTCGTCGCGCTCCTCGACGAGGATGCCGCCGTCGATGTGCTCCTCAGCCTCGGCACGCGGATCGAGATCGAGCCCGACATGACGATGGGCGCGATCGACGAGCTCCTCGTCGCCCACCTGCTCGATGAGCGGGTCGCAGGGGTTCGGGTGGTGCACCCTTTGCTGCGGGACGCCACCGTGGCAACGCTGACTCCGACACGCCGAGCCGAACTGCACGGTTTGATCGCCGAGGAGCTCGAAGGTGAGGGAGCGGCTCGCCACCGGATCGCCGCCTTCGAGAGCTGCGGCATTGGTGAACATGCGGCGGCTGCGGCAGACGCCGGTTTCCGAGCTGGCGGACACGCCCGGAACCTTTCGTCGGAGGATGCGGCGCTGCTGCTGCTGACGAGTGGACTGAAGGCCTTCGAGGCCGTCGCCACCTTTGATCGTGGGGAGCTGCGGGCAGGAGCGGTGCAGGCCTGGCTGCACGTTGGTGAGATCCACCAGGACCAGGACCGGCGCGCCGAGGCGGGGGAGGCGTTTGATGCTGCGCTGGCGCTCGCCGCCTGTGACGAGGAGAAGGCGCGAGTTTGGAGCGCGAAGGGCAGCCTGGCCTACCGGGCCGGTGACTTCGCCTCCGCCGTCGCCGCCTACGAGTCCGGCATCAAGGCGCTGCTCGATCCGGCCCCAGTCCTGCGTGCCCGCTTGGAGGCCGACCTTGGGTGGGTGTACTCCCGCCTCGGCCGTCACGACGAGGCGATCAGGGCCCTCGAGCAAGCCGCCATCGTGCTCACCGCCTGCGGCGAGAGGCTGACCGCCGGACACGCCCTCGATCAGCTGGCTACCGTCCTCGGCGCCGCCGGTCGTCCCGAGGAGGGGGTGGAGAAGATGCGGCTGGCCTTCGAGATCCTGGGGCCCACCGGCGACGAGAAAGCACTGGGGATCCTCCATGTCCACCGCGCCGCCCTCTACGGCGTCGTCCAGCGCTTCGGCGAGGCCCTCGCCGACATCGCCGCTGGGCTTCGGGTGGCGAAGGACCGGAAGGACCGCTACACCCAAGCCGTCATCCACTGGATGACAGCGGACATCCACGAGCGTCGAGGCGACCCGGCCGCCGCCTTGGCCGAGCGGGACGCCGAGCTCGTCCTCCTTGCGACGATCGGGAACGAGAGGAACACCGCCGTCGCACACGCCGCCAAGGCCCGTCTCCTCGCCGAGCTGGGACGTGAGCACGACGCCGCCGCTGCAGCCACGTCCGCTCGAACCGCCGCCGAGAAGGTCAACGACGAGGCATTCTCGGCAGCGATCGATCAGCAGCTTGGAGCCCTGTCTCCCTCCCATTACTGAGAAGAGCCTGCAGTTGCGCCAGCACGGCGAGCACCCGGCGGTGGCATCGGGCTCCTGGACCGGCGTAGCCCACACGTGCCGCTCGGGGGTCCTCCGCGGCGGCGACGTTCGCCAGACCATGACCGTAGAGGTGATGCGCAGCTTCCTTCTGTTTCGGGCAAGGTTGCCCAGCGTCCTCGTCGGGGTCCTGTCGGAGCCGCCCCCAGGACCGTCGCGGCGTCACCGCCCACCGTCTCCCTGCCCCTCGTGCGTCGGACCGGGTGATCGCGGGCCTCGGTCGGCTCCTCGGGCGACTGCTGTTGACTTCGGGGCGCTCGTAGGCTCGTTCGGTCTATGGCACTACCCGTTGGTCCTGTTCGGCTGCTCCTTGCGGGGGCGTGCGGCCTGCTCCTGCTCGGGGGGGTGGCGGGGGCCGTCGTCGTGGACGAGGACGATGGCGGTCCGGCGGCGAGCGGCGCGCTGGCGCCGGACGATTCGACCACAACAACGGTCGGGGCGGGCGGTGAGGTCGTTGCGCCGGTTCCGCTCGGGCCCGACGGGGTAACGACCACCGTCGCCGGCGCCGCACCGAGCACCTCGGCGCCGGCCCCCGGCGTCGCGGCGACGACGACCACGACGGTGCGGGCTGGGAGGCCGGCGACCCCGGGGCCGCTCGTCGCGCCGAGGGCCGGCGACTACGCCTACGAAGCCACTTCCACCTCGCCGAGCGGGAGCCGCACCGACCGGTCCACCACCAAGGTCGAGGTTGCGGGGGCGGAGGGCGCCACCACCATCCAGGCCATCACCATCCCGCTCGACCTCGGCGGCCAGCAGGCCACGGCCCGGAACACCGTGGCGTGGAACGGGGCAGCGACCGTGCGGCGCAGCGTCATCACCGTCGCCGCCCTCGGCGGCCAGCAGGTCGACTGCGTCTGGCAGCCGGCCTTCCTCCAGTACGCCGGCGGGCTCGCCGTCGGGAAGACGTGGACCTTCTCGACGCGCTGCGCCGGCAAGATCGGCAACATCGACGTGACGATCGAGCAGCGGGCCACCCGCAAGGTCACCGCCGCCGCCACGGTCGCCGGCCCGGCGGGGTCCGTCGCCACGTGGACGATCGCCGATGACACGACCGTGGTCATCACCAGCCCGCTCGGGGCCGGGACCGTGCGGACGGTCGGCACCCAGTCGCTGGCCCCATCGCTCGGCCTGCCGGTCAAGAGCGAGAGCACGGTCGAGGCCAGGATGGGCGGCTCGCCCCCCGAGCGGAGCACGGTCACGACCAACCTGGTGGCGCTGCCCTGAGGAGATCGGCTACAAGCCGGGGAGGGGTGGGGTGAGCTGCAACCTGGTGCCGGGGTCGCCTTCCGTAGGTCGTGCACCCGAGAGCTCGACGCCGTAGCTCACGCCCCGAAGACGCCAGTGGGTTCCCGAGCGTCAGGTGGGCGTCCAGTGCCGCCCGACCCCGCGCAGTCCGGCCCAGGCCAGCTCGGCCAGCTCGTCGGCCAGCTCGTCGGCGCTGGCCGTGGACTCGCCCTCGGCCCGCTGGCGCAGCCAGTGCCGGCAGGCCGACTCGGCCATCCCGACGATGCCGTGGGCCAGCGTGAGCGTCTGCTCCGGGGGGAGCGAGGCGGTGATGAACGAGGCGATCAGCTCGGCGATGGCGCCCTCGACCAGGCGGACCAGGTCGGCGAAGCCCTCGTCACGCTTGCTGCCGCCGCCGAAGAGCAGGCGGAAGGCCGGCTCCCGCTGCTCGACGAAGAGGAAGTAGGCGCGGAAGCCGGCCTCGACCTGCTCGTGGGGGCTGCCGGCCTGGGCCGCCGCCTTGGCGATGACGTCCATCATCTGACGGCCGACGTCCTGGAGCAGCTCGATGTACAGCGCCCGCTTGGAGGGGAAGTGCTGGTACAGCACCGGCTTGGTGACGCCCGCGGCCGCCGCCACGTCGTCCATCGACGTGCCGTGGTACCCGCCGGCGGCGAAGGCGTCGAGCGCCACGTCGAGCAGCTGCCGACGACGCTCGGCCGCAGGAAGGCGGGGTGTGGGATCCGGGGCAGGCATCGCGACTACTGAATGGTAACCAAGCCGACCGCCCGGCCGGTCCAGTCCGTTTCGGCCTGTTGGACCGTCATGGGTCACGGGGCAGGGGGGCGGGTCCCCGACGACGAACCCTTGGTTGTGCGACCGAAGCTCCAGACCCCCCGCCGCTTCACCACCCGGCCGCCCGAGCCGCCCCGCCCTGCGCCGGCGCAGCGCCCAGCCCTCTCGCTGATCGCCGTGCAGGCCCGGCGCCGCCGGCGCCGCCCGGCCTAGCCGTCTGCGGGCGCCGGCCCGCCGCCCGCCAGGTCGGTGCTGGTCGCGTCACGGGCGGCGCGACGTTCGCGGTCGTCCCGGGCGGCCGCCTTCACGGCGTAGCCCAGGATGATGGCTGGGACCAGCAGGCCGGTGGCCATGGCGAGACCGATGGTGACGACGGCCACCGACCAGGTCGGCAGGTCGTTGAGGGCACCGATGACGAAGGCCACGATGGCCACGAGGAGCGCGCCGTAGCCCAGCCGCTTCCCCATCGTCGCCGCCCGAGCCAGGCGCTCTCGCTGCTTGAGCACCCGGTCGACGGTTGCGTCACCTGCTGGTTTCACGCTGCCACAGTCGCGCAGAACCGCCCGAGCGGGGATCGGCCGGGCACGGGGCGGGACAGCGGCCCTGCTATGCCTGACCCGATGATCCTCCGCTGCCGGTCCTTCGTGTGGCAGCCCACGCCGCGCCGGCCGCTCGTGATGGGCATCGTCAACGCCAGCCCCGACTCGTTCTCCGACGGCGGCGAGCTCCGCGACCTCGACGCCCAGGTGGCTCGTGCCATGGACCTCGTGGCCGAGGGGGCCGACATCGTCGACGTCGGCGGCGAGTCGGGCGTGACCGACACCCCGGTGAGCGAAGCAGCCGGTGAGGCGGCGCTGGTCGTCCCCCTCGTCGGTCGGCTGGCCCGACGCGGCGTGTGCGTCTCGGTGGACACCTGGAAGCCGACGGTGGCCGCCGCCGCCCTCGAGGCAGGGGCATCGCTGATCAATGACGTGAGCGGCCTCCGGGACCCGGCGCTGGTCGAGGTCTGCGCCGGGCACGGCGCCGGCCTCGTGATCATGCACACCCGGACGCGGCCGAAGACCAAGGTCGTGCTGGCCTACGACGACGTGGTGGCCGACGTGGCCATGTTCCTCGGGCAGAAGCTGGACCAGGCCGTGGCCGGCGGCCTGGACGCTGAGAACGTCGTCCTCGACCCGGGCCCCGACTTCGCCAAGACGCCGGCACAGACGGTCGACACCCTCCGAGGGCTCCCGCAGCTGACGGCCCTCGGGCGACCGCTCCTCCTGGCCGTCTCCCGCAAGGACTTCCTCGGCGCCCTGACCGAGCGGGCGCCGAGGGACCGCCTGCCGGCCACGCTGGCGGCCGTGGCCGAGGGCCTCGACGCCGGGGGGTCCATCCTCCGCGTCCACGACGTCGGGCCGGTCCAGGACTTCCTGCGGGTGCGCGCCACCCTGCGGGGGTGGGACGAGGTGCCTGAGGACCTGGTGCTGCCCGAGCACCTCCGGCG
>JBKJUI010000366.1:0-10126 GCA_046590775.1 Acidimicrobiales bacterium | reverse complement strand
CTGCCCTGCTGGCGCAGGAGGGAGGGGATCCGGGCCAGGAAGTGGTGCAGGACGGTGGGCTCGTAGTCGAAGTCGAAGACGTCGTGCAGCAGGTCGTACAGCGACGCCTCACCCGCCTTTACGGCCACGTACTGCGACACCCGGAGCAGGTCGCGGGCGTCCTCGGACGGGTAGAAGAACTCCGTGGCCAGGTGGTCGGCCAGCTCGCGGCCGCTGGGCAGGTAGGCGCCGGGCGAGAACGTGGAGCCAGCCGGTCGGTCGCACAGGTTGACCCCGGCTCCGAGGAACGGCACCACGCTGCCCATCTCCAGGAACTTGGCGACGAGCTGGAAGTGGTTCCTGGCGATCTCGGCCATCAGGCCTTCTCGTCCTCCCGGCGTCTCCTCTTGCCCACGACCAGCAGGAGCCAGAGCCCGGCGGCGAGGAGGGCGAGGAGGGGGAGGCCGACCACCGTGGCCGGCAGGATCGAGGCGCTGGCCTTCTTGGCCACCTCGGGCACCTCGGGCACCTCCGGCGGCGGGCGCGTCGGAGGAAGTGGCGACTCGATGGTCCCGCCGCCCGTCGGGGCATCCTGCTTGACCTGCACGGGATCCACCCCTCCCGCCGGGTTCGAGATGTTGCCGCCGGCGCCGGCCAGGTTTCCTAGGTCTCGGTTCGTGAAGGTGCAGACGACCTGCTCACCGGCATCGAGGTCCACCCTTGCGCTGGCCATGCCGAGATCGGTGGTGGACCCGCCGTCAGGGTCGACGCAGTGCACATCGGCCAGCCTCCAGATGTGGACCGGATCCACCGGGTCGAGCTCGGTGATGCGGTAGCGACCCGGCTCCTTCGAGAAGGTGACGCGATCTCCACCGGCCGTCCCCTCGGCGTCCCGCAGCGAGAAGCTCCCGAGGTCGCCGGTGAACGGGAAGAGCTGCGGGCTCTCGAACGTGGCCACCTTGATGACGGTGATGGCGGCCCTGCGCTGACCGCAGGGAGCGTCGACGGCGCCGGCGCTCGCCTCGCCGAGGATGACCCGTCCGAGCGCGGTCTCGAGCTCCACCGCCCGCCGGGTGAGGGTGCCGCCCTGTTCGACGGTCCGGTTCAGGTGGAGCGTGCCGCCGGCCAGTGGGATGTCGGCACGCTCGCTCGACGCCACGGCCCGCCCGTTGACCCGGAGCCCGACCACCCTGGAGCCGCCGGAGAGACGGGCCTGGCCGGCCTCGCAGGTGACCGTGGCCTCGGCCTCGGCCAGGTCGACCTGCAGCCCGAGCGCCGCCAGACCGGACCCCACGACCTGCGCCCGCGAAGTCGCGCCGCGCCCGCCCGGCAGCGGCGCGGTGGCGGCCATCGTGGATCCGACGGAGAGCGAGGGGAGGGGGAGGCGCAGGCCCGTGCGGCTGTCATCCCGGCACGGCCGGCCGCTGGGGTTGGCGACGACCGGTTCGAGGCCGAGCAGCTGGACGGCGCTGGCCCGGCACAGGAACGACCCGCTCTGGGTCTGCGCCGCCGCCGGCGATGCCGACGAAATGACCGACGACATCGACCACATGCAGATGACGACTGACCCGAGGACCGACTTCATTCGCACCTGTGGCCGCCGCCTTCCCGCCGAAGTGGATTGGGAAGATGGTACCGCTTCGTCCCTGGACGGGCGGAACGTTTCTGGCGGACGGCGCCGTCCGCGCTGTCTCCGCCGGCCGACAGCCGCCGCTCAGGCCTCCGGGCTCCAGAAGCGCTCCAGCCGCGCCGCGGCGGCCTTGGGGTCCTCGAGGCACCACCAGTGGCCGGCTGAGGTCAGGACGTCGTGCTCGGCCCCGATGCGGGCCACCACCCGGGCGCAGGCCTCCTCGTCGAGGAACGGGTCGTGCTCCCCGTGCAGCACCAGCCCGGGGGAGGCGCCGGCCGCCTCGGCGTCGGGGCCCCACCGCCGCGTGATGTCGGTGGCCGACCGGTAGAGCTTGAGGATGGCGGCGTCCATGATCGGGTCTCCCAGGCTGCACAGGCCGGCCCGGGCGGCGGGCACGCCAAGGTCGACCACCGTCGCCTCC
Organism: Acidimicrobiales bacterium; assembly: GCA_046590775.1. Classification (GTDB taxonomy): domain Bacteria; phylum Actinomycetota; class Acidimicrobiia; order Acidimicrobiales; family JAUJNH01; genus JAUJNH01. The sequence continues at coordinate 8,096 of JBKJUI010000366.1, read as the reverse complement.
CGCTCCTGTTGTCCGAGCGCCTCCATGGCGGCCATGAAGTCCTCGCCGTCACCCTCGGTCTGCCAGATGGCGGCGATGGCGTTCCACTGCGCCTCGGGGTCGAACATGCCGGCGGCGTCGCTGCACCAGCTGCGCAGCAGGTCGGGTCGGGTCGACGCCACCCGCAGCGCTAGCAGTCCGCCCCAGTCGTGGCCGACGAGGTCCACGGGGCCGGCCCCGTCGGCCAGCGCCTCGATCCCGGCGGTGAGCCAGCCGGCGTACTCGTCCATGGTGCACCCGAAGCCGTCGGGCAGGGGCGCCTCGAAGCCGGGCAGGGCGACGGCGATGTGGTCATCCCGGACGAGGTGCCCTCGCAGGTCGTCCCAGATGGCCGCACGCTCTGGGACCCCGTGGACGAAGACAGCCGGCATGCTTGCGCACCGTAGCCCCGGGCATCATGCGGGGCCTGTGCCGCGGGATCCGTCGCCAGCCGGCTCGCGTAGCGTCGCGCCATGCCCGAGCCGATCCAGATCACCGTGACCGGGGCCGCAGGCCAGATCGGGTACAGCCTGGTCTTCCGGCTGGCCAGCGGCTCGCTCGGGCTCGACCGGCCGATCGTGCTGCGCCTGCTCGAGATCACCCCGGCGCTCGGCGGGCTCGCCGGTGTGGCCATGGAGCTCGAGGACTGCGCCTTCCCCGGGCTCGCCGGCATCGTGCAGACCGACGACGCCGCCACGGCGTTCGAGGGAGCCGACATCGCCTTCCTCGTCGGCAGCCGACCGCGCACCAAGGGCATGGAGCGCAAGGACCTCCTCGACGCCAACGGCGCCATCTTCACCGTCCAGGGCCGGGCCCTCGCCGCCGCGGCCAAGCCGGACGTGAAGGTGCTGGTGGTCGGCAATCCGGCGAACACCAACTGCCTGATCGCCATGAGCAACGCCGCCGGCCTGGCGCCCGACCGCTTCACGGCCATGACCCGGCTGGACCACAACCGGGCCAAGGCCCAGGTCGCGGCGAAGCTGGGCGTGGCCGCCGCGGAGGTCCGGAGGATGACGATCTGGGGCAACCACTCGGCCACCCAGTACCCCGACGTCTTCTCCGCCGAGGTGGGCGGCGAGCCGGTCGTCGACCGGCTGGGAGGCCAGGACTGGATCGAGGGCACCTTCATCCCCACGGTGCAGCAGAGGGGGGCGGCCATCATCGAGGCCCGTGGCTCCTCGTCGGCCGCCTCGGCCGCCTCCGCCGCCGTCGACCACGTGCGCGACTGGGTGCACGGCACGCCGGAGGGTGACTGGGTGTCGATGGCCGTGCCCTCCGACGGGTCCTACGGCATATCCGAGGGCATCGTCTCCAGCTTTCCCTGCACCACCAGGGGCGGCGAGATCTCGATCGTGCAGGGCCTCCACGACAACGAGCTGAGCCGGGTTCGGATCGACGCCACGCGGGACGAGCTCCTGGAGGAGCGCTCGCTGGTGGCCGACCTCGGGCTGCTCGGCTAGTCGCCTCCGAGGAGCCCGGAGGCGCGCAGCCTGGCGGCGAGGTCAAGGGGGTAGATGACGTCGGTCGTGGAGGCCACCTCGGCGAGGGGCCACCACCGGGCTTCCCCGAACGCCGCTGCTTCGAGCAGCCCGAGGGCCGTGGGCCGGATCGGCACGACGGCCGGCACGCGGGCCAGCAGCACCTCCTCGTCCTGGTCGAAGTCGATGCCGGCGAAGCGGAAGACCGCCCGCTGTTCCCACAGGACACCGCCCACCTCGAGGTCGCGCAGGCCGCACTCCTCGAGCAGCTCACGGCGCAGCGCCTCAGCCGGGCTCTCGCCGCCGTCGATGCCGCCACCGGGCAGGAACCAGTACGGAGGCCGGCGCCGGTCGAGCGGGTCCTGGCCCTGCTGCAGCAGCAGGAGTTCGCCCGGCGCCAGGACGACGCCGCGTGCCGCCCGTCGCCGCCATGTCACGGCTGGCGAACATAAGCGTCGGCTCGCCGCGCTGGGCCGGCCGCACCCCCCGGAACGGCCGACCCAGCTGCGAGGATGAACGCTAGGCGCTAGACGATCCCATGGCGTTCAAGCCATGCCTGTCGGGCGGCCAAGGCCGACTGCCAGGCCTTCAGATCGGCTTCGAAGTGCGGTCGGTCACCGTCCTCGTAGGCGTGCGCCAACTCGTCGAAGGCGCAGTCCTCCGCGTCCAGAAGGGTGCGGTACCGCTCGAGGAAGTGGTCGTCGATCACCTCAGTCACTGCCACGCAGACCCCCTGGGTCGAGCTCGTCGGCTGGTGGGGCGAGCCTACGCTCGCGAGGTGCGCCGGTCCATAGACGATGCGGCCGACGACCACCCGGCTGACGATGAGGACCGTCCGCCGGCTTCGTGGGCCGTGGGCATGTCCGACGATTGTGAGGCCTGCGACGACCTGCGCGTGGTGCTCACGCTCGAGGAGGTGGGACGGGTGGGCCAGGGCGTCGTCGCCCACCTCGCTCCGGCGACCGCCCGCCGCCTCCGGGTTGCGCTGGCCGCGGCGCTGGCCGAGCTGGGCGAGGACCCTGGGTCCTGACGTCGTCCGGCGCGCCACAACCCGGGTCTGCCCGGTTGTGGCTCCCGGAGGGACCAGAAACGGGCAGACGTGTGGTCCTAGAAGCCGCCGCTGGCGCCGCGAGGCTTGCGGATGGCCGACTGGAGCAGGCAGGCGTCGAGGCCGTTGCCGCGGGCGAAGGCGTCGGCCCGGCTCTGGGCGGGGTCGCCGCTGCGGGCCGCCCTGTTGGCTTCGGCGATGTCGCCGGACCGCACGGTCTGGGCGTAGCGGCGTCCGGCGTCGATGAAGGTGCCCCACCCGTCGAGCCAGCCTTCGACGAAGGGGTCCTGCTCCTCTGCCACCGGCAGGGCCCGAAGCTCCTGGGCCAGTGCGGTCAGGCCGTCGGCCGCACGGGACGACTGGTCGGCGATCTGCTCGGGGGAGACGCTGGAGTCCCGGGCCGTGTCCTGGGGGCGCAGCTCCGGGATGGCCGCTCGGCAGGTCTCGTTCGCCCGATCGACGAACGCCTGGTCGGTGAGCACCTTGGGCCCCTTGGCCGCCGGCCGGGTGACCTGGTAGCCGATCACCACGGCGGAGAGGAGGACGGCCACGCCGATGAGGATGATCGGCGGCCAGGGGAAGCCGCCGGGGGCCTGCCAGCTGCGCTCCTCGACGGCGGCCGGCGAGGCCGGGGCCTCGAGGTCCTCAGACACCGGCGGTCTGCTCTCGCAGCTCGGCCAGCGCCGGGCTGAGGGCGTCGAGGCCAGAGGCCGCCTCGACGATCAGTCGCACGTCGCCCCGGACCCGGATGAGGCCGCCCAGGAAGGCCTCTCGGGCGGTGAGCTCGCCGCGATGGAGGCGGACGGCGGTATCCCACGCCTCGATCAGGGTCACGACGGCTCGCAGGTCCCGCCCAGGTCGAGCCCGGACGCGGCCGGCGTCGATCTCGAGCACGAAGGCGACGTCGCCCGAAGGCCCTCCGGTGATCACCTGCTGCACGACCGTGGGGGCTGGCCCTATCTCCTCACCGCCGGCCAGAGCCGTCAGCTGATCGAGCCACTCCGGGCTCAGGAAGGGGGACACCGTCCCCCTTGTCTACCAGCGGCCCGGTGCGGCTCAGCCGCGGCCTCGCAACGGTCGGCTCAGCGCGGGGCGCGCTCCTGGCTGGCCTGGAGGCGGCGCCGGACCTCGGCCCCCACCTCGCTGGGGTCGTGGTGCCAGTTGTCGAGCAGCACCACCTCGGCGCCGGTGTGCAGCACCAGCACCGGCCGCTCCGGCGTGCCGAACACCGTCTTCACGTCCTCCCAGGCGTACCGGGTGGCGTGGGCCCACGTCCGCACGGTCACGCCCTCGTCGTCGGCGGTGACCCGCAGGCGGGCGGCGCGGATGGCGGCCAGGGTGAGGCCCAGCCCGGCGACCACCCGCCCGATCTGGAAGACCTCGGGGTCGTCGCGGCGCAGGCCCACGAGCGCCAGGAACAGGAAGATGCCGGCGCCGAACACGAAGAACAGCCACTTGCGGCCCGGACCGCTGTCATAGGGGCGCACGGGCGCGACGATACGCGGCGACCGGCGGCTGCGAGGGCCCGTGCTTGGCCCGTGCTAGGCCGGACCCCATGGAGCAGCGGGGCCCGGCGGCGTCGGCGTTCCAGCCCACCGCCGCCGACGAGGACCGCCACCGACCCCCGACGCCACGCCCCCCGGGGTGGGTCGAGTGGTGGTCGTTCGACGCCTGTTCGTCCGACGGCTCGGCCGGTCTGTTCGTGCGCCTGGCTCTGCACCCGGACCGTCGGCGCTGTGTCTACTGGGCCGGGCTCCTCGGTGCCCGGCGCCCCTACCTCCTGGTGCGGGACGACGAGCTCGACCTGCCGCCTGCTTCGGCCGGGCTCGAGGTCCGGGGGAGCCTCTGGGCGGCCTGCACCTGCGAGGCGCCGGGGTCGCACTGGACGCTGGGCCTCGAGTCCTGGGCGGTGTCGTTCGAGGCGGGGGACGAGCTGGACGCCTGGGGCCGGGAGCGGGGCGGTCGCGAGGGCCTGGCCCTGGACCTCTCGTTCGAGGACGAGCCCGAGCGGGGCGGCGGACCCTGCCCGGTGGAGGAGGGCTGGTGGCGCGCCGGCCGGATGTGGGGCGAGGTGCTGGTGGGGAGCGGGAACCGGCACGAGGAGGTCGAGGTCGAGGGGTGGCCGGCGGTGCGCCGCCACTGCTGGGGTCCGCCCCGGTCGACGGCCTGGTCGTGGCGCTCCCCGCCCGAGGGCCCCACCCTCCTGTTCGAGCACGATTCGTCCCTGCCGCGCACGGTGGCCGGCCTGCCCACCACCGACGGCGCCCTCGTCGCCACCCGGTGGGCGCCCGTCCTGGCCACCGAGCCCGCCGGCTTGGTCGGGCGGGCGCTGGGTCGCTCGCCGGCCGGCGAGGTCGGCTGGCTGGAGTCGTGGTACCCGCCGCCCGGTCGGCGGTGAAGGCCGGCGGCGGCCCGGCCCCTACGCCCGACGGATCGCCTCGGCCTCGGGCGACCGCTGGGTCCGGACCTTGCGGAGAAGGTCGCGCAGTGCCACCTGGTCGGGGAGGTCAAGGGCGCTGATGCACCAGGGAGGCTCGTGCAGCCGCTCGAGCGCCCTGGCCTTGGCCTGCTCGCCAAGCTCGGTGACCTGCACGACCTTCACCCGGCGGTCGCTGGCCAGCACCCGGCGCTCGACGTAGCCCCGCTCCTCGAGGCCGTCGATGATCCCGGTGACCCACGAGGCGTCGCACCCCCACCCCTTGGCCAGGACCCGCATCGGCTCGGCCCCGTCGGGCTCGAGGGACAGCAGCGCCTTGAGGAGGGGCGGCGTGAGGTTCGACGCCGCGCAGGCGTGCTGGAACCGGAGCTGGTTCTCCTCGCTGAAGACCATCTCGGCCAGCAGGCGCCACGCCTCCTGGTCTGGTTGCTCGCTTGGCCGCTCGAGGCGCCCCGTCCCCACGGAGGGTCACAGTACTTGAGTCCAGTCAAGAATTCCATTGACTCCCCTCAAGCAGTGTGGGACCGTGGGGACGCGAAGGCGGGCGCGGAGGCCGCCTCGACATCACCTGGAGGTTCGCGCTGTGATCAAGGTCGCCGACTTTTGCTACCGCAAGCGCTGGCTGGTCGTTGGAGCATGGGTGCTCCTCCTCGTCGTCGTCGTCGGCGCTGGAGGCATGCTGCCCGCCAGCAACAAGGCCAACTACCAGACGCCGGGAGCCGAGTCGAGCAGGGCGTACGAGCTGCTGGGCGAGCGCTTCCCGGCCCGGCAGGGCGACTCGATCAAGCTCGTGTTCGCCGGCGACATCGACGCCGCTGGCACCCGCACCACCATCGACGAGGTCCTGGCCAAGGCGAAGGCGCAGCGCTTCGTCACGGGGATCACCAGCCCCTTCACACCGGAGGGAGCGTCGCAGATCTCTGCGGACCGCAAGGTGGCCTACGCCGAGGTCAACTGGGACCGGACGTTCGACAAGGTGCTCAACGAGGACCTCGCGTACCCGAAGAAGTTCCTCGACGAGGTGAAGCCGGGCGTGAAGGACGGCGTCGAGGTCCAGGTCACCACGCTGGTGGCTGCCCAGGCCCTGGGGTCCGAGGCCATCGGGCTGGTCTTCGCCGCCTTCGTCCTCCTCCTCGCCTTCGGCTCGGCCCTGGCCATGGGTCTGCCCCTGGTCACCGCCCTGTTCGGCCTGTTCATCGGGGCCACGCTCGGCGGCATCGCCTCGCGGGCCATCGAGACCCCCGACTGGGCGCCGATCGTCGCCGGCATGATCGGCCTCGGCGTCGGCATCGACTACTCGCTCTTCATCATCACCCGCTACCGCCAGTCGCTGTCCACCGGCCTCACTCCGCGCGAGGCGGTGATCACCGCCATGGGGACGGCCGGCAAGGCCGTGCTGTTCGCCGGCTTCACCGTCGTCATCTCGCTCGTCGGCATGCTCACCATGGGGCTCGGGTACCTGCAGGGCGTCGCCGGGTCGGCGGTCCTGGCCGTGCTGGCCATGCTCGCCGCCTCGCTCACCCTGCTCCCGGCGATCCTCGGCTTCGTCGGCCGGAACATCGACCGGCTGCGGGTCCCCTTCGTGGGCAAGGAGTCGTCCCAGGGTGACAAGGCCTTCTGGCACCGCTGGAGCCGGGTCGTGCAGCACCGGCCGTGGGTCGCCTTCCTGGGTGGCGCCCTCGTGCTGCTCATCATCACCACCCCGGTGCTCTCACTGCGCTTCGGGTTCCCCGATGAGGGCAACAACCCGAAGGAGGAGACGTCCCGCAAGGCCTACGACCGCCTCACCAGCGCCTTTGGGGCCGGCTTCAACGGCCCGCTGCTCCTCGTGGCCGACCTGAAGGGCAACGCCGAACCCGACGGGCTGCTCAACCGGATCACCGACGGGCTCAAGGGCGCCGAAGGGGTGGCCTTCGTGTCGCCGGCCATCAGGAACCCGGCCGGCGACACGGCCATCATCAACGTCTTCCCGAAGGACAAGCCCCAGGACAAGTCCACCGACGAGCTGGTGAAGCGCCTCCGCCGCGACGTGCTGCCCGCCGCCGTCGGCCCCGACGGCACCAAGGTGCTGGTGGGTGGCTTCACGGCCATCTCGATCGACCAGAGCGACTACATCACCCGCCGGCTCCCGCTCTTCATCGGCGCCGTCGTCCTCCTGTCGTTCCTGCTGCTCACGACCGTGTTCCGATCGCCCCTCGTGGCCGTGAAGGCCGGGATCATGAACCTGCTCTCGATCGCCGCGGCCTACGGCGTCATGGCCTACGCCGTCAGCGGCAGCTGGCTGGGAGAGCTGCTCAACATCCCCGAGACACCCATACCGGCGTTCGTCCCGATGATCATGTTCGCCATCCTCTTCGGCCTGTCGATGGACTACGAGGTCTTCCTGCTCAGCCGCATCCGGGAGGAGTACCTGCGCAGCGGCGACAACGCTGCCGCGGTGGCCGACGGCCTGGCCAAGACCGCCCGAGTCATCACCGCGGCGGCCGCCATCATGATCTTCGTCTTCGGGGTGTTCATCTTCGACCCCAACGTGTTCATCAAGCAGATCGGGCTCGGACTGACCGCCGCCGTGCTGGTGGATGCCACCATCGTGCGCATGGTCCTGGTGCCCGCCACCATGGAGCTGCTGGGCGACGCCAACTGGTGGATGCCGGGCTGGCTCAACAAGATCCTGCCCAACGTGCACATCGAGGGCGACGCTGCCGTGCAGACCAAGCTCACCTCCATCCTGGCCAGCGAAGAAGTTGCACCTGCGGTCGGTGGTTAGGGCTAGAGTCCGCGCCTGTGATACGCGGACGATCTCCCCTGTACGGTAAGAGCAACTACCGCCGCTTCCCCGATGACGCCGACGGGGACGCCCTCTTCCAGGTGGTCGCAGCCGGCTCCAACCTCGACGAGGAGATGGACGTCGACTTCGCCGTCCTCGTCCCCGACGAGGCGGCAGCCGACGACGTGGCCGAGGACGCCCTCGAGGCCGGCTTCGACACCGAGGTCACCTGGGACGAGGAGGCGGGCGAGTGGACCTGCTACTGCTCCAAGACCATGGTGGCCAGCTACGACTCGGTGCGCGCCGTCCAGGAGGAGCTGCGGGCGCTGGCCGCCCCCCACGGTGGTG
>JBKJUI010000355.1:0-4984 GCA_046590775.1 Acidimicrobiales bacterium | reverse complement strand
CAGCCGCCGCCACGGCGCTGCCGCATCGTGGACGTACTACGGGCTCACCGTCCTGAGCGAGCTGTCGTGGCTGGCCCGGGGCAACGACCAGAGCCGGGCTTCCGTGCAGGCCCTGCTGCGCCCCGGGCGCCGTCCTGCCGAGATCGGCTGCACCGCCCGCCTCCTGCCGACATGAGCAGCCAGCGGCTGGTCCTCACCTTCCACGGGCTGGGGGAACCGCCGAGGCCGGTCGACGCCGGCGAGGCCGAATGCTGGGTGCCCTTCGACTGGTTCGAGGCGGTGGTCGACGTGGCCGGCCGTGACGCCGACGTGGCAATCACCTTCGACGACGGTAACGCCTCCGATCTCGAGGAGGCCCTCCCCCGCCTGGAGCAGGCCGGCGCCAGGGCCGCCTTCTTCGTGCTGCCCGGGAAGTTCGGCGGCACCGGTTACCTCGATGCCTTCGGGGCCAAGCGCCTGCGGTCCGCCGGGATGGCCGTCGGGTCCCACGGACTTCACCACCGGGACTGGCGCGCCGCTGACGACGACGAGCTGGGCGCCGAGGTGCGGGAGTCGAGCCGGCAGCTATCCGAGTTGCTCGGCGAGCCGGTCGACATGGCCGCAGTGCCCTTCGGCTCCTACGACCGGAGGGTCCTGAAGGTCGCCCACGGCACCTACCGCAAGGTGTTCACCAGCGACGGCGGGCCCAGCCGGCCGGACGACTGGCTGGTGGCCCGCACCACCATCCACACCGGGCGCCCCCTCGACCACTGGGTCGACCTGGTGGCCGGGTGGCGCCGGAGCGGGCCGGACCTCACGAGGTCGGCCAAGCGGCTGGCCAAGCGGTGGCGGTGACCGGCGGCCAGCCGGCCACTCGGGTCCTGATCGGCTTCGCCGAGGCGCTGGCCGCGCCAGAGGTGGCCGCCAGCCTCCTGGGCGCCGGCTACGAGGTGGTGGCGTTCACCCGCCGGTCGGCCCACGCCGCCCTACGACACCATTCCCGCGTGGAGACAGTCGAGGTCCCGTCGCCGGAGAAAGGCGTGGCTGCCGCCGCCGATGCGTTGGCCGCACTACCCGCCCGTCTCGGCATCGGCATCGTGGTCCCGCTCGACGACCCGTCGGTGTGGCTCTGCCAGCGGGCCTTCACCCGCAGGCGGGCGGGCGGCGACCCGTTGATCGTGGGGCCCATGGGACCGCAGGCCGAGCTGGCCATGGACAAGCGGGCCCAGCTGGTAGCAGCCGAGGCGGCAGGGTTCACTGTGCCGGCGTGGGCCGACGTCGACCCCGGCGCCGGCCTTCCGCCGTCGTGGGCCTTCCCGGTGGTCGTCAAGCCGATCCTGGCGGCCGAGGAGCACGACGGCCGGTTGCGGCGCCTCAGCCCCCGGCTGGTTGGGTCAGCGGCGGAGATGGAGGACCTGGCAGTCTCGTGGGGCCCAGGCACCAAAGCGGTGGTCCAGCGATGGGTGGAGGGCAGGGGCGAGGGCATCTTCGGCCTGGCCGACGGGTCCGGCATCCACCACACCAGCGCCCATGTCCGGGTGCGCATGATGAACCCCTCCGGATCCGGCTCGAGCGCCTGCGCCTCGGCCCCCGTCCCCGAAGACCTGCTGCCGCCCGTGGACCATCTGATGAAGGACGCCGGGTGGACCGGCATGTTCATGGTCGAGCTGCTCCGGGCGCCCGACGGAACGGCCTACTTCATGGAGTTGAACGGGCGGTCGTGGGGCAGCATGGCCCTCGCCCGCCGCCTCGGGCTGGAGTACCCGGCATGGGCGGTGGCGGGCGCCCTGCAGCCCGGCGCCGAGCTCCCACCACCGCCGCCGTTCCGGGCCCTCACCTGCCGGCACCTGGGTCGGGAGCTGGTGCACCTGTTGTTCGTCCTACGGGGCCGGCCGGCGTCGGCGCCGCTCCACTGGCCGGCGCGCGGGCGCACGCTGCTCGACCTGCGACCGGCCCGCGGCCAACGGTGGTACAACTGGTCACGGCGCCACCCGGCCGTGTTCTTCTACGACAGCTGGCGCACCGTGTTCGACCAGGTGAAGGGCGGCACAGGTTGATGTCTCTGCGCTCCGCCATCCACGTCCACTCGGCGTGGTCCTACGACGCCAAGGTGCCGCTCGAGGGCCTGGCCGACGCCTTCGCCAGCCACGGCTACCAGGTCGTGTTCATGTGCGAGCACGACCGGGGCTTCAGCCAGGAGCGGTGGGACGAGTACAAGCAGGCGTGCGAGGCGGCCAGCCGGCCGGATGTCCTGCTCGTGCCCGGCATCGAGTACGCCGACCCCGAGGACCGGGTCCACATTCCCGTATGGGGCTGCGCCGACTTCCTGGGCGAGGCCCTCCCCACCACCGAGTTGCTCCGCCGCGCCGGCGACGGCGACGGGTTCGCCGTCCTCGCCCATCCCGCCCGCCGCGACGCCTGGGAAGTGGTCGATCCTGCCTGGTACCCCCGGCTGGGAGGCATCGAGGTGTGGACGAGGAAGTGGGACGGGTGGGCGCCCAACCTGCGGGCGTCGGCGGTGGCCGAGGAGGAGGGCCTGGTACCGATCGTCTCCCTCGACCTCCACCGCCTCAACCAGTTCTTCCCGCTGGCCATCACCATCCCGGTGGACGGCGCCCCCTCGCCGGCGACGGCCCTGGCTGCGCTGCGGGCGGCCGACGCCAAGCCGGTGTTGCGGGGCCTGGCCGTCGGCAAGCTGAGTCGCCGGCCGGTGGGCGACGTGCTGACCGGGGTGGAGCGCCTGCGCCGCCCCGTGGTCCGCCTCATCCGCCCGTAGGGCGCCTACTTGACGACGCCCTCCCTGGGAGTGGCGCCGTAGTCCTCGACTTTGCGCTGCACGCTGAGGAGCGCCCTGATCTGGATGGCCGCCTTCCAGGGCAGGTACCACGGCGCCACGGCCAAGCCCAGCCACGTCTTCCACGAGGCCCGGGCCTGCAGGAGGCCGACGAACAGGACGAGGGCCAGCACTACCAGCAGGGCGCCGAACAACAGCGCCACGGTGGTCGCGCCGGCCAGCAAGCCCAGCCCGGTCGCCACCGCTAGGGCGAAGGCGGCGACGGCATAAGGCGGGCTGAGGAGGAACCAGGCCGCCTCCAGCGCCGCCATATCGTGGCGACGGAGCAGCGGCCTCACGAACTCTCGTGCCGCGCTCATGCGGCCCGCCTCGTAGCGCACCCGCTGGTTGCCGGCCGCCTTCCAGGAGCCGACGTTCAGCGAGCGCAGGCGGGCCGACTCGACGTGGCGGGGGCGGATGCCGGCCAGGCACAGGTCGAGGCTGTACCAGAGGTCCTCGGACGCCGGCGCCCGGAACCGGAAGCCGGAGACGACCCGGCGGGACAGCACCATCCCGGTGCCGCGCAGGCGCACGAGCAGCCCCAGGCGGTCCCTGCCACGGGGCATGGTGACGCCCTGCAGGGCGAAGGACGCGACGGCGGTGTGGTCCAGGATCTTGTACCCGATGGCCGCCTCGCTTCGGGCCTGCAACGCCTCGGCTCCGGTGGCCAGGGCGGCCTCGCAGGCGTTGAAGAACCCCGGCTCGATGATGGAGTCGGCGTCGATCATCACCATGGCGTCCCACTCCATGGCCATGGCGTGGCGCACACCGTCCTGGCGGGCCGGCGCCCGCCCCGGCTCCTCGCCGGGATGGCGCTCGAGCACCTCCGCGCCTTTGCTGCGGGCGATGTCGGCCGTGGCGTCGGTGCAGCGGTCGGCCACCACGAGGACCTTGTCCTGAGGCCGGGCGTCGGCGAGCAGGGCGTCGAGCGTGCGGGCGATCACCAGCTCCTCGTCGTGGGCAGGCACGAGGACCAAAAAGCTGACGGGGGGGACGTCCCGGGCACGCCCGGGCACCCGGTAGAACAACGATGCGAGCGCCAGCATCCCCAGGTGGAGTGCCGTGATTGCGCCCGCCAGGCCCGAGACAACGGCCAGGCCGACCAGGATGAAGCGCATCACCCGACCACGGGCGACGTGAGCCGGCCCACCGCTGCTCCGGCGGCGGCCCGCGGCGGGACCCACTCCACGTCGGGGGTGCCGGCGGCCAGGATGGTGGCGATCCGCTCGGCCGTGCGGCCGTCCCACAGCGGCGGGCACTGGGCCGGGGCGGTGGAGCCGAGGGCGTCGCGGGCGGCGGCCACGATGGTGGCAGGGTCGAGGCCGACGAGGCGGTTCGTGCCGAGGGTGATGGTGATGGGCCGCTCGGTGTTCTCCCGCAGCGTGAGGCACGGGACGCCGAGCACGGTGGTCTCCTCCTGGACACCGCCCGAGTCGGTGAGCACCAGCGAAGCCTCGGCCTCGAGGTGGAGGAACTCCAGGTAGCCCACCGGGTCGACGAACGAGATGCGGCCGTTGGCAGCATCGGTGGCGGCGTCGCCGAGGCGGGCGCGGGTGCGGGGGTGGACCGGGAAGACCAGCGGGAGATCGTCGGCGATGTCGCGCAGGGCCCCGACCACCTGGGCCAGCCGGGCCTCGTCGTCCACCAGGGCGGGCCGGTGCAGGGTGACGAGGCCGTAGGGGCCGGTGATGCCGAGGCGGTCGCGCACCGGGAGCCGGCGGGCCCGGGGAAGGCTCTCCAGCAGGCTGTCCACCATGATGTTGCCCACCAGGTGGACGCGGCTCGGGTGCACCCCTTCGGCGGCCAGGTTCTCGTCGCCGTCGGCCGACGGGGTGAAAAGCCACGTGGCCAGAGCGTCGACGGCGAGGCGGTTGACCTCCTCGGGCATCGTGCGGTCGTAGGACCGGAGGCCGGCCTCGACGTGGGCCACGGGGATGCCGCGCTTGGCGGCCACCAGGGTGGTGGCCACCGTGGAGTTGACGTCGCCCACGACGACGAGCTGGTCACCGCCGTTCTCGTCGAGCCACTCCTCGAACGCCGTCATGACCTTGGCCGTCTGCGCGCCCTGGCTGCCGGAGCCGACGCCCAGGTTCACGTCCGGCGCGGGGATCCCGAGGTCGGCGAACAGCGCCTCCGACATGGCCCAGTCGTAGTGCTGGCCGGTGTGCACGA
>JBKJUI010000236.1:0-8156 GCA_046590775.1 Acidimicrobiales bacterium | reverse complement strand
GCGCGACTACGCCCGGGCCGTCGTCGTGGGCGTGGGCGGCGAGACCCGGGCCGCCGAGACCCGCCGGGACGACGTCACCCGGGCCGAGCGTCAGGCGCAGGCGGCCCTCGACGAGGTCGAGGTCCAGTCGGCCGCCGCCGGCGAGGAGCTCGGCGCGCTCGACGAGCGGGTCGCGGCGATCCGGGTGGAGCACGACGCCCTGAAGGACAGCGACGCCTACCGGCAGGGCGTCGCCATGGCCGACCTGCGGGCCCAGGCCCGGCGGATGCGCGAGCAGGCCGAGCGGGCCGCAGCCACCGCCGCTCGCCAGGAGGAGGCGCGGGTCAGCGCGGCCAGCGACCTCCAGGCGGCCGCCAGCCACCGGGACGTGGCCGTCGCCAACCTGGCGCCGGCCGAGCGCGACCTCGGGGCGGCGGCCGGCCAGATCGGGGCCGACGGGGTGGTCGGCGAGGCGGCGACCGTGGCCGACCCCGACGAGGCCGAGCGCCTGATGGTCGCCTGGGTGGCCGCCCACCGGACCCGGGTGACCGAGGTCCGTGCTTCACTGGTCGACCACACCAAGGCGGTCGACGCTCGCACCTTCGTCGAGCAGGGGGTGGCCGGCGACGAGGAGATCGTCGACGCTCGGCTGGGCCGGCACCAGATGGCGGTGGCCGCCGAGGACGCTGCGGTTGACGCCTACCGGGAGGCGGTCGAGGCGTGGGCGGCGTCGTGCACCACCATCGGTGCCGCCGGGGTCGTGCAGGCGTTGCCACGGCCGGCCGACGATCCGGATGCGGTCGCCCCGGCGCTGAACGGGCTGCGCATCGCCATCTGGGCCCGACTGGCGGTGGCCCGGCGAGACCTGGAGCTTGAGCGCGAGGTGGCGACGGGCGAGCGGCAGGTGCTGGTCGACGAGCGGCGCCATTGGGCGGCCGGCGGCCTCGTCGATCCCGAAGGCCCGCCGTGGCGGTCGCCCCGCGCCGGTCGATCGGGCGCACCGCTGTGGCGGCTGGTCGACGTGGCCCCGGGCGTCGAGCCTGACGCGGTCGACGGGCTGGAGGCCGCCCTCACCGGCGCCGGGCTGCTCGACGCCTGGGTCGAGCCCGACGGCACCGTCGACCTCGGCGCTGACCGGATCGACCTGGTGCTGGGGGTTCGTCGGGCCGAGGGCCGGACCCTGGCCGACCTGCTCGTTCCGCTCGTCGCCGTTGGCCGCGGCGATTCGCCGGTGGCGGTCGCAGTGGTGGCGGACGTGCTGGCCTCGGTGGCCGTCGCCTCCACGGTTGGCGGCGATGGCCTCACCGGCGACGTGGTCGTCGCCATCGACGGCACCTACCGCCTCGGGTCCGCCGCCGGTCGCGGCCCGGCGCGGCCTGCGCTCCTGCTCGGTGCCGTCGCCCGGGAGCGGCACCGGATCGAGCGGCTGGTCGCCATCGATGCCCAGCTGGCCGCCGTCGACGCCCGCCTCGCCGGCCTCGACCGCAGCGAGGCCGATCTGGACCGCCATGGGCTCGCCGTCGATGCCGAGCTGGCTGCCGTCCCGAGCGGCGCCCCGGTCGAGGAAGCCCGACGCGCGGCCGAGAAGGCGGCCACCCGGCTCGACGAGGCCGAGGCTCGCCTCCAGCGGACAAGGGCGGCGCTCGCCGAGGCCGAGGCTGCCGTCCGGGAGGCGCTGCGGGCTCTCACGACCACCGCCGCCCGCCACGGCCTTCCCACCAGCCCGCAGGGCCTGGCCGACGTCGAGGCTGGCCTCATCCGGCTGAGCCAGGCCGCAGGCACCTGGTCCCGGCGCCGACGCGAGCTGTTCACCGCTGAGCGCGACCACGGCCGGGACGAGCGTCGCCTGGCCGCCGCCGAGGTGGCCGGTGCGCGCACGGCCGCCGACTACCAGGAGGCCGAGCGCGACGCCGTCGCCGTCGAGGGCCGGGTGGCCGCCCTCGAGTCGACGGTCGGCGTCGAGTACGGCCAGCTGCTCCAGAGGCTCGGCGCGCTCGAACAGGAGGACCGGGTGGCCGAGCGGCGCCGCCGCGAGCTGGGCCAGCAGATCCCCGTCCTCCAACGCCGGGTGGGGTCGCTGGCCAGCGAGCTGGCCGCCGCGGCGGCGGATCGTCAGGCGGCCGAGGATGACCGGGCCCGCTCCCACGGCCGCTTCGTCGCTGCTCTCGGGGCATTGAGCGGTGACGCCAGCATCGACGCCCCCGGTCCGCTCGACACGCCGTCGGCCGTGCTGACCGCCGCCCGGGCCGTCGCCGCCGAGCACGAGCGGGTCCAGGCCGACGTCCGCACCGTCGAGCGGCTCTCCGAGCGGGTGCGGGAGCGGGTCCACCTGGCCCAGGCCGCCCTCGGCGCCCGCGTCGACCTCACCCGAGAGCTGGCCGACCACGGCTGGTGGGTGCTGCGCACCATGGTCGGCGGCATCCGTCGGGGCGCAGCCGAGCTGGCGGCGGCGCTGGCTTCCGAGCTGGCCGAGGGCCAGGCCGAGCTGGCCGCCGACGAGGAGCGCCTCTTCGAGCAGACGCTGGCCGGCAGCGTCCGGCGGGCGCTGGCCGAGCGGATCCGCGCCGCCAACCGCCTCGTCGACGGCATCAACACCCAGCTGGCGGCCGTCCGCACCATGGCCGGCGGCGTCGAGGTGCGATTGCGCTGGGAGGTCGAGCCCGACCAGCTCGATGCCGTGAAGGCGGCCCGCTCGCTGCTGCTGCGCGACCCGGCCGACCTCTCCGACGGCGAGCGGGCCTCGCTCCAGTCGTTCGTGAGGGCCCGGGTCGACCAGGCCCGAGCCGAGCTCGAGTCCAACGCGCCGTGGGAGGCCAGGCTCAGGGAGACGCTCGACTACCGGGCCTGGCACCGCTTCACCCTCCAGCTGGCCCACCGCGACTGGGAGGGCTTCCAGCCGGCCACGGCGCGCCGGCTGCAGAAGCTGTCGACCGGCGAGCGGTCGATCGCCCTCCACCTGCCGATGATCGCCTCCGTCGCCGCCCACTACGCCGAGGACGAGGGCACGCCGGCGGGGTGCCCCCGCCTCATCCTCCTCGACGAGCTGTTCGCCGGGGTCGACACTGCCAACCGGGCCCAGCTGTTCGGCACGTTCTCGGCCTGGGACCTCGACGCGGTGTTCACCAGCGACCACGAGTGGTGCCAGTACGCCACGCTCGACGCCATCGCCATCCACCACCTCCACCCCCCGAGGGGCGACGAGCCGGTGACCTCCACCCGCTTCACCTGGAACGGCCGCCGCCGGGTCGCCGACCCGCCAGCGGCGTGATGGGAGCAGACAGGACCGACGATTCGCCATCTCTCTGGCGCCGTCACCCACGTGGCCGAGGTGCCGGCGCCCCCCGAGCGGTTGCTCGTGAGCGTCCCAGTGCGGGGCGGAACCCTGCGTGAAGGAGCCGGACAGGACCGCCCGGGCCGCTGGCCGGCTCGGCCGCGCTGAGCTGGCCCCCCTCGTCGACGAGCTGGGCCGCCGGCTGGGCGACGGCGGCGAGCCGGCCGTGCTGGTGCTGCGCGGCCTGCCCGACGAGTCGCGCCGTGCCCTTGCCGATCTCTTCGGCCTCGACCGCCTGCCGGCGGGCATCGTCCGGGTCTCCGTGGCCCGCCTGACCGAGGCGCTCGGCCTCTCATCTCCGGCCGGACTGAAGGCCGTCGTCGAGGAACTCAGAGGGCCGCTGCCCGACCGCCGGGCCGAACGGGCCGCCCAGCGGGCCGCTCGCGGCGACCTGTGGGCGTGGCTGGCCCAGGAGGCGGCCACCGTCCGGCTCGGGCCCTCCTCAGCCTGGACGGCGCCGTGGGTCGACCGCCTGCGGGCGCAGGGGGCGCGAGGCGGGGCGGAGGCTCACCGGCGCCGGCTCGAGGATGCGCTTCGGGTGCTGCGAGCCCTGCCCGCCGACGGCATCCCCCTGGCGGCCTTCGCCGACGACCTGCTCAGCGATCCCCACGCCCTCGATCGGGGGAGGAGCCGGGCCGCCATCGTCCTCGACGCCGTGGCGCTGGCCGCCGACGCCAGGCCCCTGGCCCCCGGCACCGCAGAAGCGACTCGCCGCCTGTGGGAGTCGGTCGGCGTGGCCCCCGACCCGCTGTCGTCGACGGTCCTCGTCCTTGGCCTCGATGGGGCCGCCCCGTCGCCACTCGATGCTTGGCTGGCGGCGGCCAGCGCAGTCAGCGAGCCGGTGGTGCTGACGTTGGCCCATCTGCGGCGCTGGCCACTCTCTCCGCTCCCGCCCGACGGTGTCGTCTACGTCGTCGAGAACCCGTCCCTCGTCGCCGAAGCGGCGCGCACCGGCTGGGCCGGTCCACCCCTTGTCTGCAGCTCCGGCCGCCCTACCGTCGCGGTCGTCACCCTCCTCCGCCAGCTCGGCGCCGGCGGCAGCCAGCTCTTCCAGCACGCCGACTTCGACCCCGTCGGCCTGGCCATCACCGCCTGGCTGGCCGAGCACGCCGGCACCACCCCCTGGCGCATGTCGGCCGACGACTACGAGGCGGCCGTGGCCGCCCGCCCCCGACCGGCGGCGCCACCTCGAGCAGTGCCGGCGACACCATGGGACCCGAGGCTGGGCGGCCTCATGGAGGACGAGGGTTGGGTCGTCTACGAGGAGGAACTGCGAGCAATGCTCCTCGAGGCGATGGGCTGAGCCACCGCGTGTACGAGGACCTGTGGCCCGGCATCGACCTGGTCTACGAGGGCACCGGCTCGCGGCTGAAGTACAACTTCATCGTCCACCCCGGCGCCGACCCCAACCAGATCCGCCTCGCCTACCAGGGGGCCTCCACCGTCACCCTCAACCCCGCCGGCCAACTCGACATCACCACCCCCGTCGGCGGGTTCACCGACGACACCCCCTACACCTACCAGGAGACCAAGGGCACCCGCGTCGAGGTCCCCAGCGCCTACAACCTCGAACCCGGCACCACCACCTTCGGGATCCCCGTCGGCGCCTACGACCCCACGCGCGACCTCATCATCGACCCGACGGTGCTTCATGGTCTACGCCGGCTTCATCGGGGGCGACCAGATCGACCACGGCTTCGCCATCGCCATCGACGCCGCCGGCAACGCCTACGTCACCGGGTGGACCCTCTCCGGCGAGGCCACCTTCCCGGTCCAGGCCGGGCCTGACGTCACCTTCGCCGGCCCGGTCACCGGCGGCGACGCCTTCGTGGCCAAGGTGCGAGCCGACGGGACCGGGCTCCTCTACGCCGGCTACCTCGGCGGCACGGGGGTCGACAAGGGCTACGGAATCGCTGTCGACGCAGATGGCAACGCCTATGTGGCCGGTACCACCCGAGGGTTTCGTGGCCAAGATCGACTCCACCAGCACCAGCCTCGTCAACTCGATCGCCGTCGACGCCGCCGGAGCGGCCTACATCACCGGAGGCTCCGGGCCCAACGCCCCCGACAGCGTCGGCGCCGTGTTCCCCTACGACGGCGCGGGCGACGTGTTCGTGGCCAAGGTCAGCCCTTCCGGTGGCGCGTACGAGTACGACGCCTACCTCGGAGGCGGTGGCGGCAATGACATCGCCGTCGACGCCGCCGGCGCGGCCTACGTCGCGGGCAGCGTCGGGACCGTGTCAGCGGCGAGCTTCCCCGCCGTCGGGGGTCCGGACCTGACCTACAACGGCGGCTCCGCCTATGTCATCGTGGCCAAGCTGAACCCGGCCGGGACCGCCCTCGAGTACGCCGGCTTCATCGGCGGCTCCGACACCACCGCGCCGCCGGGCATCGGCGCCCCGGGCGCCGACCTCGGCAACACCATCGCCATCGACGCGGACGGCAACGCCTTCGTGGCCGGCGAGACCTTCTCCACCGAGGCCACCTTCCCGGTGCTGGGCGGACCCGACCTGAGCTTCAACGGCTTCAGCGACATCTTCCTGGCCAAGATCGGCCCGACCGGCACCCTGCTCAGCTCCGGCTACATCGGCGGCAGCGGCCCGGACTACGCCACCGACGTCGCCGTCGACCCGGCCGGAGCGGTCTACCTCACCGGTTTCACCAACTCCTACAGAGACTTCCCGGTCACCAAGCTGGGCCCGGACCGCAACTACAACGGCGGCACCAGCGACGGCTTCGTCGCCAAGGTCGACCCTTCGGGCACCACCGTGATCTACGCCGGCTTCATCGGCGGCAGGCAGGACGAGCGCGGCGAGGGCATCGCCGTGAACGCAGCCGGCGACGCCTACGTGACCGGCCTCAGCAACTCCAGCCGCCTGGCGTCACCCAGGACGGTGAGTCCCGGCTCCTACGGCGGCAACACCGACGCCTTCGTGATCAAGTACACCGGCGAGTGACCCGTTCGGGCGACGGCCGAGGTTGGCGTCCCCCGAGCTGACGCAGCTCGTCGCTGCTCCCTCGAGGTGTGGCGACGATGTCTGTTTTCCCGCGGTGCCAAATGTCGATCTCCCGCGTACTGTGGTCCCGTTTTCCGGCGGGGCCGATCACGCGCAGCCGCAGGTGAGTCCAGGATCTCAGCCCTCGTCAAGTGTCACACCTACTCGAGCAGGGCAACTGGAGGCAGGTTGGGCGGATGGCCGGCTCGGGGCAGGCCCGTTCGGCCGGGGTGCGCCTGCGGCGGGCTTCGATGCTCCGGGTCAGCACCGCTCGGCCGCCGTCAGGCTGGCCCACGTCGGCTCGTGGTGGACGCCACGGGCAGGGTCCGGGATGCATGGACTGCGTGGGCATCGCCCTGAGACAGGCCGCAGAAAAGGATGCGCGATCCGGGGTCACCGGGCGCGGCGACGGGGCATCTCCTACTGAACCGTTGCACCACCACCGGCCGTCGAGGCCCTCAATAGGGTGGCGGCGATGCTGACGATCGACAGGTTGCGGGCGCTCGGTGGCGACGGCTTGGCGGACCTGCTGCGGCAGCGGCCGATGCTGCTCGACCATTGCGGGTCGCTGTCCCGGCTGGCGGCCATCGTCGAGTCGTCCTACGGCGTGAGCGACGCCCTCTGCCACGCGAACGCCTTCGAGCACGCCGCCGCCGAGGCGATCGCCGCCCTCGGGCCGCTCCGTCCGTCAGAGCTGGCCACCGCGCTCGGCGTGCCTGGCGACACGACCAACGTCGCCGCCGCCATCGCCCACCTCGAGCGGCTCTTCCTCGTCTCCTGCCTGCCCGACGGCCTCGTCGCCGCCTCGAACGGGCTCCGGGAGCAGTTCCGGTTCGCACTCGATCTCGGACGGCCCCTCAAGCTGATGCTCCCCCAGTTCGACGTGGCCACCGTGCGCCGGGCCGCCCGACTGCTCGGGCTCCCGACGGCCGGCTCGAAGGCACACCTCGTCGACACCGTGAGCGGAGCGCTCCGCGACGAGGCCACCGTCCGCAGCCTGCTGGCCGATGCCCCGGCGGGCGCTCGTGGGCTGGTGGAGCGATCCCTTGACGATGTCCTCGTCGACGTCGGCTATGGGCGCCCCCCTCCTGCGGCGGCCTGGCTCCTGGAGCGCATGATGCTCGTGCGGGCGTCCCTCTACAGCGGGCCGGCCGAGCTCCCCCAGGAGGTGGCGCTGGCCCTCCGTGGCACGGCCTTGCGCTCGGTGCCGCCGGTGCCACCACGGCTGACCTCACGCGATGTGCCTGACGTCGACAGTGCCGCGGCCCACCACTGCGGCGCCGCCCTCTCGCTGCTCACGTCGCTGCTCGACGCCCTCGACGCCGAGCCGGCCAAGGCCATCCAGAGCGGCGAGCTCGGCGTGCGCGACCTGCGCAGGCTGGCCAAGGCTGCCGACACCGACGAGGCCACCGCCGGGAGGCTCCTCGAGATGGCGCATTCGGCGGGCCTGGTCGGCACGGTCACCACACCGGTGCCCCTGAAGCCCCGCCGGGGGAGTCGCTGGAAGCCCGAGCCGCCGCTCGTCGAGTGGCTACCGACGACCGGGTACGGCGCCTGGCTCACCCTCGACCCGGGACGGCGGTGGGCGGCGCTGGCGGGGGCGTGGCTCGACAGCACGGCGTGGCCGTCCCGGGCCGGTGCCCGCACGGATGGGAACAAGACGACGCCCGCCTTCTCCGACCACGACGACGCGCCCGACGCACCCGGGCTCCGCCGGCTGGTCCTCGAGCTGCTGCAGGGCCTGGGGTCCGGCCGGACCGCTCCGGTGGCTGAGCTGGGGGCGGCGGTCGCCTGGCACCGTCCGTGGTCAGCGGCGTGGAGGTCGGCCGGCAGCGACACCGTGGTCGGAG
>JBKJUI010000101.1:0-4683 GCA_046590775.1 Acidimicrobiales bacterium | reverse complement strand
GGCCGGCCCGGGTGGCCCGGGTCGAGGGGGCGCCAGAGTTCCCTCCCGTCCTCGACATCGTGGCCCCGGTGATCGGCTTCGTCGGCCTGGTGGCGGCGGCGTTCGCCGCCGACGGCCCCGTCGTCCTCGCCCTGCTGCGGACGCTGATCGGCGCCGCCTTCCTCGGTTCGGTGAGCGACGCCATGCTGCTGGGTCACTGGTACCTGGTGCAGCCCGGCCTCGGACGGGGGCCGATCAACGAGCTGAACCGGTGGCTGCAGGTGCTGTGGCCGTTCGAGGTGGCGGCCCTCCTCCTGCCGACCGGGATGCTGTCGGTCCTCTCCGGCTCGATCGACGACGGGTACGGCGGGATCCTGGGCTGGTTCTGGGTGGCCTGCGCTCTCACCACGATCGGCTTGTCCGTGGTCACCACCGCCGCCCTGCGCGAGCGGGCCTACTCGGCGGTCATGGCCGCCACCGGACTGCTGTACCTGGCCATCCTCACCGTCTTCGGCACCGACCTCGTGGCTCGCCTGGTCCTGAAGACGTAGGCCTTCGGCGGGGGCCGGACTGGTCCGAACGGCCCATCATCGGCTGGCCGCCGCGTGCCGATGCTTCCTACGTGCTGTCGTTCCGCCGCCACGGCCAGGCTCCCACCCCGGCGCCGGGCGCCGCCCGCTCGGGCGTGGCCTTCGTGCTCTCGGGGGGCGGCAACCTGGGCGCCGCCCAGGTCGGGGGCCTGCTCGCCCTTCTGGACGCCGGCATCCGGCCGGACCTGGTGGTCGGGTGCTCGGTCGGGGCGCTCAACGGAACCTACCTGGCCGCCGACCCCACGCTGGCCCAGGCCGAGGCCCTCGCCGAGGTGTGGAGGGCGCTCACGTCGGGCTCGGTGTTCGCCACGCCGCGGCGGCGCCAGCTGGTCAACGTCGTGCGCGGCCGCGACCACGTCCTCGAGGACCACGGCCTGCGCGACCTCATCCGCCGCCTCTCGCCCGTCGGC
Organism: Acidimicrobiales bacterium; assembly: GCA_046590775.1. Lineage (GTDB taxonomy): Bacteria > Actinomycetota > Acidimicrobiia > Acidimicrobiales > JAUJNH01 > JAUJNH01. The sequence goes on along the minus strand of JBKJUI010000101.1, from coordinate 3,704 downwards.
GACCTGGCCGACTGCCGGGTCCCCATGCAGGTCGTGACCACCGACCTCCAGCTCGGCACCCCCGCCTGGTTCTCCTCGGGTGCGTGCGAGGACATCCTGGCCGCGTCGGCGGCCCTGCCCGGGCTCTTCCCCCCGGTCGAGCTGGACGGCCACCTCCACGTCGACGGCGGCGTCCTCGAGCCCCTGCCGGTGGGTCGGGCCCTCGACCTCGGCGTGGCCACCACCTACGTGCTCGACGTCACCGCCGGCACCGCCTCCTCTGGGGTGCGGGACAGCCGCCGTCCCCGCTCGGCCCTCGAGGTCCTGGTCCGGTCGTTCGAGGTGAGCCGGGTGGCCCACACCCCCGCCCCGGAGACCCTGGCCCGCCCCGGCCAGGACGTGATCGTCCTGCCGCTGGCCGACACCTCCGGCCTCGACCTGCGCGACTTCTCCCGCACCTCGACCCTGATCGACGACAGCCGCATGGTCGCCGCCGCCTTTTTGGAGGACCACCAACGCCTGTCGGCCTGAGCAACGCGCCCCGAGCGGCGCGTCTGCCCACTTCCGGTGTCCCCACGGACCAAAGATGGGCAGACCCGGATGGTTGGGGCAGAGCCGCCACTGCTCGGCCGGCTTCTCAGGGCCGAGCGGAATCGAGACAGCCGGCCGAAGGCCGTCAGGTCGGTGCCGTCCGCCAGGCCCAGCGCCGGCCGCAGGCCTGAGGCCTACCGGCGGATGGGGTCGCGCCAGGCGTCGACGAGGGTGGCGCCCGGCCTGGGCTCGCACCGGTCGAGCGCCTCCTCGGCGCTGAGGGGGCGGATCCCGGTGGGGCTCAGGTCCCACACCCGCACCACGGACGATCCTGCAGCGGGCTCGACCAGGACGGCGGCGCCGTCGATGGCCAGCCCCTCCATCAGGGCGGCGTGGACGTGGTCGAGCGTGGGCGATGCGTCCTCGCAGCACGAGCCGTCCAGGTGCCAGTGCGCCGGCTCGGTCCAGGTGGGGATGGCCACGTCGAGCTCGCTGCCCGGGGTTGCCCGGCCGCCGATGATCTCCAGGAAGGCCGAGGCCGTGGCCCAGACCGACGCCACCCCTCGCTCGCTGTGGCGGCCCTCGTCGGCGAGGATGCTGCGAAGGGCCCAGGAGCGCACCTCCTCGAGGTCGACCAGGGGCGTGATGGGCCCGAGCTCGTAGTGGGTGTAGGCCACCGAGACCAGGCCCTGACGGGCGGACCAGCGCTCGAAGGCGTCGGCGGCACCGGGGTTCACGCCCTTCTCGTCGCACCACACGAGGAACAGGGGCGCCCACAGCGGCACGAGGTCGACGCGGGTCCCGGTCTCGGCCAGGGCCTGGCCGCCGGCCTCGACGGCGGCGACGTGGTCATCGATCGTCGGGGCGGCGAAGGCCGACACCGCCTGCAGCAGCTCCAGGTCGGCCTGACCGGCCACGAAGGGCACGACCACCCGGTCCTCGATGCGGTTGCGACCCACGACCCACCCCTTCCCGCCACGGTGAGCGGCAAACCCGCGGCCCGCCACCCCTTCGGGTGATGGACGGCCGACCTGGAGTGAAAGCTTGCGACTAGGTGACGAAGTACTTGGCCTGGGGGTGATGGCAGATGATGGCGGAGGTGCTGTACTCGGGCTGGAACTGGAACCCGGTGTCCTCGGAGACCTCCAGGCCGATGCGGTCGGCGCCGAGCAGCTCGGCCACCTTCACGTTGTCCTCCAGGTCGGGGCAGGCCGGGTAGCCCCACGAGTAGCGGCCGCCGCGGTAGCCCTGCTTGTGAAGGATCTGCGGCAGCGTCCCGTCCTCGTCGGCGATCCCCAGCTCCTCGCGGATGCGGTGGTGCCAGAGCTCAGCCAGCGCCTCGGTCATCTCCACGCCGAGCCCGTGGAGGAACACGTAGTCGGAGTAGCGGTCCTCGGCCTTCAGCCTGGCGGCCGCCTCGGTGAGCTCGCCCCCCATGGTGACGATGGAGAAGGCGGCCACGTCGAGCTCACCCGATTCGACGGGGCGGAACATGTCGGCGATGGACAGGAACGGCTCTGCGAGCTGGCGGGGGAAGGAGAACCGGCTGCGCTCGCCGCTGCGGGCCTCGTCCTCCCACACGATGAGGTCGTCGCCGTCGGCGTTGACCGGGTAGTAGCCGTACACCACCTGCGGCACCAGGACGCCTCCGGCCTTCGCCAGCGCCAGCTGCTGGCGGAGGGTGCCCCGCACCCGAACGCGCATGTCCTCGTCGGTCTCCTTGGTGGCCTTGTCGGGCCGGAAGCCCCACTGGGTCCGGAACAGGGCGGTCTCGTTGACCCAGGCGGCGATCTCGTCGAGGGCGATGCCGCGCGCCACCCGGGACCCGAGGAACGGGAGGCTGGGAACGGGGTTGTCGGCGGCAACGGCGGGCGAGCGACGCGGTCGCGGCACCGCCGGCGAGTCGGCGACGTCGGGGACAGGCACCTCGCGGCCCTCGGGCTCCCGGCCCCAGCCGGCGTCGTCGGGCTCGGTGCCCCGCTCGATGCCCATCAGCCGGTCCATGGTGCGCAGGCCCTCGAAGGCGTCCTTGCCGTAGAAGAGCCGGCCGTCGTAGAGCTCGCGGAGGTCGCGCTCGACGTAGCGGCGCGTGAGGGCGGCGCCGCCCAGCAGGACGGGGAAGGTGGTCTCACCCTGGTTCAGCTCGAGGAGGTTCTCCCGCATGACGAGGGTGCTCTTGACGAGCAGGCCGCTCATCCCGATGGCGTCGGCGCCGACCTCCCTGGCCTTCTCCACCATCTGCGACAGCGGCACCTTGATCCCGATGTTGTGGACCTCGAAGCCGTTGTTGGTGAGGATGATGTCGACGAGGTTCTTGCCGATGTCGTGCACGTCGCCCTTCACGGTGGCGAGCACGATGCGGCCCTTCGACGTCTGGCCCTCGACCTTCGGCATGTGGGGCTTCAGGTGGTCGACCGCCATCTTCATCGTCTCGGCCGACTGCAGGACGAACGGCAGCTGCATCTGACCGGAGCCGAACAGCTCGCCCACGGTGCGCATCCCGGCCAGCAGCACGTCGTTCACGATGGTGAGGGCGGGGACGCCTGCGGCGAGGGCCTCGTCGAGCTCGGCGGCCAGGCCGGTGCGGTCGCCGTCGATGATGCGCTGCTCCAGCCGCTGCTCGACCGGCCACCCCGTGCGGTCCTCGCGTTCGGCGCTGCTGGCGCCCTTGGCGTCCGAGAACTCGTTGAGCAGCAGTCCGAGCGGCTCGTGGTCGGGCGTCCGCCGGTTCCACACCAGGTCGAGGCACAGCTCACGCGCCCGGTCGGGGATCTTCGCCATCGGCAGGATCTTCCCGGCATGGAGGATGGCGGCGTCGAGGCCGGCCTGCTGGCACTCGTGGAGGAACACCGAGTTCACGAAGTGGCGCAGGCCGGGCGAGAGGCCGAACGACACGTTGGACAGCCCGAGCACGGTGTGCACGCCGGGCAGCTGGGCCTTGACCATCCGGATGGCCTCGATGGTCTCGACGCCGTCGCCGTAGCTCTCCTCCAGACCGGTGCCGAGGGTGAGGGCCAGGCAGTCGAAGAACAGGTCCTCGGCCGGCACGCCGTAGCGCTCGGTGGCCAGGTCGCGGATGCGGCGGGCGATGGCCAGCTTGCGCTCGCGAGTGCGGGCCTGGCCTTCCTCGTCGATGGTCAGGCAGATGACCCCGGCACCATGCTCCTGGGCCAGCGACATGACCCGGTCGAAGC
>JBKJUI010000468.1:0-5711 GCA_046590775.1 Acidimicrobiales bacterium | reverse complement strand
GCCCGCACGGCCACCAACCTCGGCCGCTACCTGACCTGGCTGGACGAGGTCCGGGGCCTCTCCTTCGCCGGCTACGACGACCTCTGGCGCTGGAGCACCACCGAGCTGGAGGCGTCGTGGTCCGCCTTGGCCGACCACCTCGGCGTCCGGTGGCACGCCCGCCCGTCGTGCGCCCTGGCCGAGCGGCGGATGCCGGGCGCCAGGTGGTTCCCGGGGGGGACCCTGTCGTACGCCGAGCACGCCCTGGCCGCCGCCGCCGACCGACCGGACGAGGTGGCTGTCCTCGGCCGCAGCCAGACCCGGCCGCCCCTCGACTGGACGTGGGCCGAGCTGGAGGAGCAGGTCCGGCGGCTCCGGGCCGGCCTGCGCCGGCTCGGCGTGGGCCAGGGCGACCGGGTGGCCGCCTACCTGCCCAACCTGCCCGAGACCGTGGCCGCCTTCCTGGCCACGGCCAGCCTGGGAGCGGTCTGGACGTCGTGCGCTCCGGACTTCGGCACCCGCAGCGTGATCGACCGCCTGGCTCAGGTCGGCCCGACCGTCCTGCTCGCCGTCGACGGCTACCGCTACGGCGCCAAGGTGGTGGATCGCCGGCAGGAGGTGAAGGCCATCGCCGACGCCCTCCCCGGCCTGCGGGCCACCGTCTGGCTGGGCTACCTCGATCCCGCCGCCCCCGCCCCGGAGGGAACCGTGGCTTGGGCCGAGCTGGCCGCCGACGGCGACGAGCCCCTCGAGCACGCCGCCGTCGCCTTTGACCACCCCCTCTACCTGCTGTTCTCGTCGGGGACCACGGGGTTGCCGAAGGCCATCGTCCACGGAACCGGTGGGATCACGCTCGAGCACCTGAAGGTCCTTTCTTTGCACCACGACCTGGGCGTAGCCGACCGCTTCGCCTGGTTCACCACCACCGGCTGGATGATGTGGGACTACCTGGTCTCCGGCCTGCTGGTCGGGTCGGCCATCGTCCTGTTCGACGGCGACCCCGCCTGGCCCGACCTCGGCACCCTCTGGCGGCTGGCCGGCGGGACCCGGTGCACGCTCCTCGGCGCCAGCGCCCCCTTCCTCCTGGCCTGCCGGAAGGCCCGCCTGCACCCGACGCGGGTGGCCGACCTCTCGGCCCTCACCCAGGTCGGCTCGACGGGGGCGCCGCTCCCCGCTGAGGGCTTCCGCTGGTTCTACGAGGAGCTCGGGCCCGAGCGGCCCGGCTGTGTGGAAGCCGGCGGGCCGACCCGGCTGCTCAGCTCGATCAGCGGCGGCACCGACGTGTGCACGGCCTTCCTCGGGATGACCCCGCTCACCCCGGTCTGGGAGGGCGAGATCAGCCGCCCGCTGCTCGGGTGCGCGGCGGCGGCCGTGCGCCGGGACGGCACGCCGGCGCCGACGGGGGAGCAGGGCGAGCTGGTGATCACCGAGCCGATGCCGTCGATGCCCGTCGGCTTCTGGGGCGACGACGACGGGTCGCGCCTCCGGGCCGCCTACTTCGCCGACCTCCCCGGCATCTGGCGCCACGGCGACTGGGTCACGTTCACCGAGCGGGGCAGCTGCGTGGTCAGCGGGCGCAGCGACGCCACGCTGAACCGGGGCGGCGTGCGCCTCGGGACCGCCGACTTCTACTCGGTGGTGGAGGGGCTGGCCGAGGTGGCCGACAGCCTGGTGGTGCACCTCGAGGCGGGCGATCAGCTGCTCCTGTTCGTCGTCCCCGCCGCCGGCCACGTGGTGGACGACGCCCTGCGCCAGCGCATTCGCAGCGCCCTGCGCGAGCAGCTGTCGCCTCGGCACGTCCCCGACCGCATCGAGGCCGTGCCCGGCATCCCCCGCACCCTGTCCGGCAAGAAGCTGGAGGTGCCGGTGAAGCGCATCCTCCAGGGCACCCCGCCGGCCGAGGCCGTCGCCGTCGGCGCGCTGGCCGACCCCTCCTCCCTCGACGCCTTCGTCGCCCTGGCCGCCTCGCTCCGCCAGCCCGGCTAGGCGGCCTGCTGTCGCAGCCCACGGACCTCGATGTGGCAGGCTCGGCCCGACATGCGGGTGTTCCTGGTCGACGGGACCTTCGAGCTGTTCCGCCAGTTCTACGGGGCGCAGCGCCACCGCTCGGCTTCGTCGATGGGCACGGCCGGCGTGGTTGGCGTCCTGGCCTCGGTGCTCCAGCTCTTCGAGGAGGGCGCCACCCACATGGGCGTGGCCACCGACCACGTCATCGAGAGCTTCCGCAACGGGCTCTGGCCCGGCTACAAGACGGGAGCGGGCATCGACCCCGTCCTGCGGTCGCAGTTCGAGCCGCTGGAGCTGGCCCTGCAGGCGCTCGGGGTCGTGGTGTGGCCCATGGTCGACCTGGAGGCCGACGACGCCCTGGCCTCGGCCTGCGCCGTGTGCCGCGACGACCCGGACTGCGAGCAGGTCGTCATCTGCACGCCGGACAAGGACCTGGCCCAGTGCGTGGTGGGCGGGGAGGTGGTGCAGCTGGACCGCATCCGCAAGGTGGTCGTGGACGAGGACGCCGTCCTGGCCAAGTACGGCGTGCCGCCGGCGTCGATCCCCGACTGGCTGGCCCTCGTCGGGGACTCGGCCGACGGCTTCCCCGGCCTGCCCGGCTGGGGGGCCAAGTCGGCCGCGGCCGTGCTCCGACGGTTCGGCACGGTCGAGGCCATCCCGGCCGACGTCGCCGGCTGGGACGGGGTGAGCGTGCGCAACGCCGGTGCGCTGGCCAGCACCCTCGCCGCCTCGCAGGACGATGCGCTGCTCTTCAAGCGCCTGGCCACCCTGGTCGTGCGCCGGTCCCTTCTCGACGCCGCCGGCGATCTGCGGTGGGACGGCCCGACCGACGCCTTCTCCGGCGTGGCCGAGGCCCTGGACGCCCCCGGCCTGGCCGCCCGGGCCGAGAAGGCCGCCGCCAGCCGCTGAAAATGGCCCTTCATCTGACGCGAACGGGCCATGGCGCACACGTCACCGCATCGGCACCATGAGCCCGTGGTCATCGGACTCCTCCTCGGCATCCTCGGCTCGGCGTGGGTGGGCCTGGCCGCCCGCGACCACACCCTGGCCGCCTCCCTCCCCAGCCCCTGGGTGACGGCCAGCCTCGGCGTCGGGATCGTGGTGGTCGGCTGGGTCGTGGCCAACGCCACCCCCCGCTTCGCCGCCGCCCTGGCCCTCGCCGCCACGCCGGGCGCCGCCTACGCCTCGGTCATGCTGGCCGGAGACGGCGAGCGCCAGCTGGCCTACGGGTGGTCGGCGGTGCCCATCGCCCTGGCCTGCCTGGCCTTCGGCGCCGGCTTCCACGCCGCCAGCACCCGCCACCGCCCCTGGTCGGCCCGTCGCAGCACAGCGCCCCGGGTCCCGAGGGCCCGCACCCGCTGACGACGGGGCCGGCGCCCGCCTCAGCGGAAGGCCGGCGGCAGCGGCAGGGCCAACGCCCTCTCCAGGCGCTGGCGGTAGGTGCCCCGGTCCACCTCGACCACCCCGAGCGTGGCCAGGTGGTCGGTGCGCCACTGCACGTCCAGCAGGCGGCCCTCAGCAGCGGCGGGCGGCCCGCCGAGCAGGTCGACCAGCGCCACCAGCGCCACCTTCGAGGCATCGGTGCGCCGGTGGAACATCGACTCCCCGGCGAAGAGCCCTTCCACGGCGATGCCGTAGAGGCCGCCCGCCAGCCGCCCGTCCTCGGTCGACCACGCCTCGACCGAGTGGGCCCAGCCGAGGCGGTGGAGGCGCACGTAGGCGGCGGCGATGTTCTCGGAGATCCAGTGCCCCGTCCGCGACGTGTCGGCGCACGCCGCCACCACGTCGGGAAAGGCGGTGTCCACCCGCACCTCGAAGCGGGCGCAGGACTTGCGCAGGCTGCGGCTGACGTTCAGCGCGTCAAGAGGCAGGATCCCACGTGGCTCGGGCGACCACCAGGCCAGCATCCCGCCGTCGACCGGCATGGGGAACAGGCCGGACCGGTAGGCGGCCAGGATGGTCCCCGGCTCCAGATCCGCTCCGATCCCGACGATCTCCCCCTCGGCCGGCGGCTCCCGGGGGAAGGCGAACCGGGACGACGGCGGCTCGAGCGGCAGGTCAGCCCCCCAGGGTGCGGGCCAGAAAGGCGAGGGTCTGCCGCCAGCTCTCGGTGGCGGAGGCCGGGTTGGAGAACATCGGGTGGAACGAGTTCTCAAAGGCGTGCCCGGCGCCCTCGTGCACGACGACCTCGGCGTCCGGACGGTCGGCGAAGCGCTGCTGCACCCTGGCGATGTCCTCGATGGGGAGGAATGGATCGGCTCCGCCGAAGTGGAACAGGGCGGGGCAGCGGACGGCGTCGGCGGCGTCGAGCATGCCGGCGACGCCCGAGCCGTAGTAGCTCACCAGGGCGTCGGGATCGGCGCTGACGGCGACGGTGAAGGCGAGCGTGCCGCCGAGGCAGTAGCCGAGCGCCGCCACCTTCCTCCCGCCCACCTCCGTCAGGTGGCGCAGGTGCTCGAGGGCGGCGCCCAGGTCGGTGGCCATCTGCTCGGGCGCCACCTCGGCGAAGAAGCGGTTGGCCATGGCCATCCCCTGCCCCACGCCCTCCTCGGTGTCGGGGGCCAGGAAGCCGGGCTGCACCCGCCAGAACACGTCGGGGACGACCACCACGTAGCCGGCTGCCGCCAGGTCCCGCGCCTTGGCCTTGGCGAACTCGGCGATGCCGAAGATCTCGTGCAGCAGCAGGATGCCGGCACCCGCCCCGCCGTCCGGCACGGCGACGAACGCCTCGCACGAGCCGTCCGCCATCTCGATCCGTTCCGTCCGCTCCACCGTCATGCCGGGACGGTAATCCAACCGCGGTCTCGATCGGCCTACCGGGGAGGTCGATCAGCGGCGAGGTGATCAGGGCGACGACGGCGCCCGGAAAGATGTCCCTCAGAAGTACAGATCCCACCGACCTGGCCAAGCTGACGCATCGTCAGTACGACCCCTTCCTCCTCGAGAAGCCCTGGTGCGCGGCCCTAGCGGTGGCGGATGGCGGCGTCGCGGAGCACCAGCGCCTCGAGCTCGAGCTCCTCGAGGCGGTGCTTGACGACGTCGCCGATGCTGATGAGGCCACACAGCACGCCGTCGTCGACGACCGGCAGGTGGCGGTTCCGGGTCCTGGTCATCGCCGCCATGGCATGACGGATCGTGTCATGCGACGAGCAGGTCGTCGGCAACGGGTCCATCACATCGTGCACCCGCAGGTCGAGCAGGCGGGCGCTGTGCTTGGCCAGCCCGCGCACGACCTCGCGCTCGGCCAGGAGCCCGTCGACCCGGCGGCCGTCGTCGGACACGACGAGGGCCCCGATCCCCATGCTGCTCAGCTGATGGACGGCGAGCTCGAGGGAGACCGGTGGACCGATGGTCTTCACTTCGCGACCCTTGCTGCTGAGGATGCTCTCGACCTTCATGGCCCGCCTCCCTCCCGCCCGGGCCGGCGCCGGGGGAACCATGGTCCCACCTCCAGGGGCCGGCGACAACCCGGGAGGTCGGGTACGCGGTGGGCGTGCCGGGCGTTGGGCGCAAGCTTCGCCAGGTCGCCTCCACCGCCGACGGGCTGACGGCGGGTCTCCGGGCCCCGCACGCCGGCCGGGTGAGGGCGTCTCCGTCGGCGGCGCCGCTGGCGGGGCCGTCCCGTGTGGCTCCACGCCGGCACCGGCTGCGCCTGCGTCCACGCCCGGCAGCCGGCCTGGACCGCCGACGGCTGCGCCCTCGGGGTCGTCCAGCGCCGGCGGCTG
>JBKJUI010000396.1:0-6503 GCA_046590775.1 Acidimicrobiales bacterium | reverse complement strand
GCCGCGGCCCCCTGCCGTAGCCGAGCCGTCGCCGGGCCAGCTCGGCGCGCACGTCCTCGACGGTGACCTCGAGGCCGGCAGGCAGTCCTTCGAGCGTGGCCACCAGCGCCGCGCCGTGGGATTCACCGGCGGTGAGGAGGCGGAGCATCGTCCGGGCAGCGTACCGGGGGCGTCCGAACGACTCCTGGGCGTTGGCGAATCCCCGCCGGCCGAGCACGGTGCGGCTACCGTCCGACCTGTGTCGGAGGGGCAGAACGCACCCGAGCGGACCGACGAGGTGATGGTGCGACGTCGGACGGTCGACCCGGCTTTGGTGCTGCTGGCCGTCGAGAGGGTGGCGGCCGACGTGTCCGCCCTCAGCCGGGCCCTCGCCGCCCAGCCCGAGGCGGTGGCCGCCCGGGTCGACGTGGACGCCGCCACCGCCTCGATCGGCGTGCGGGTCGGCGCCCTCGGCAGCGCCCTCGACCAGTTCCGCCTGTCCCTGCTGGCCGCCCTCGACCGAACGGCGGACCGCCTCGACCAGCCGGCGTGGCTGCCGGCGCTGAAGGAGGGGCTCGCCGACCTCGCCACCCGGGTCGACGCTCCCGAGTGGATGCCCCTCCTCCAAGCGGCGCTGGAGAACCTCTCGGAGCACCTCAGCAGCCCGACGTGGCTGCCCGGCCTCCACCGGGAGCTCACCGACCTGAACGCGAAGCTCGACGAGCTCGCGGCGGCGATGGCGGCGGGGGCCGACCACGCCGACGAGACCGACGACGATCGCTTCGAAGGGGTCGTCGACGTGCTGTCGGGGGTGGCCCGCAGGCAGGACCAGCTCACGGCTGCGGTCGCCTCAGTGCTCGACCAGGCGCGCCGCCGGCCGGACGCCTCGGGCGAGGCATCGCCGAAGGTCGACGGCGAGACGGTGCGGGCGGTGGCGTCGCTGAAGGCGATGCTCGAGCAGCAGGAGAGCACGATGGCCGGCCACCTCACGTGGGTGGGTGACCGCCTCGCCGAGGTGGCGTCCCACCTCGTGCCGGACGAAGCCAGGGCCCCGAGCGGGGGCGACGAGGAGCGTTTCGCCGCCGTCCTCCAAGGGCTGGCCGACGTGACCATGCGCCAGGGCCAGCTGGCCGCCCGGCAGGACGAGCTGCTGGCCGCCATCTCCACCCCGGTCGAGGAGGTGCGGGGGCCCATGGCCACAGCCGCCGTCTTCGACCGCATGGAGCAGCGCGAGCGCTCGCTGGCGGCGCGTCTCGACCGCATCGACCTCCAGCTCCGCCAGGGCGGGCGGCCGGCGCCTTCGAGCCTGACGCCGGCGGGCGGGCTCGACACCGGAGCGGTCGACGCCGTGGCCACCTCGGTCGATGCGATCGCCGCCGTCACCGAAGACCTGGACGCGCTGGTGAAGGCTACGGCCGAGCGGCTCGAACGGCGCCTCGCCGGCGTCGAAGCCGCCCTCGACCAGGCGGCGGCGCGAGCGAGCAAGCCCAGTCCGCCGCGGCCGTCGCCTGCGACCGAGGTCGCCGCCCTGAGGCTGGCCCAGCTGCGGGCCGAGCGGGCCCAGGTCCAGGCCCGGCTGCAGGAGGAGCGCCTCCTGGCCGCCCAGACCCCCGAGGTCTGGGAGGACGACTAGACCCGGGCCTCAGTCGACCGGTCAGCTGCCGAGGTAGGCGTCGACCAGGGGCTGGCCGGTGAAGATGGCGATCTCGGCGCCGAGGGCCAGGAAGGGGCCGAAGGGGATCGCCGCCTTGAGGCCCTTGCCGCTGAGCACGGCGTAGACGAGGCCGACGGCGGCGGAGGTGAGGAACGAGATGAACAGGAACAGTGGCACCAGGCCGAGCCCCAGCCAGCCGACGGCCATGCCGAGGACGAACGACAGCCGCACGTCCCCGAAGGCCATGCCGCCCGGCGAGAGGAAGTGGAGGAGGAAGAACATGGCGAAGCTGCCGGCCGCTCCGATCAGGGCCCACGCGATGCGGCGGGGCTCGGCTTCGGCCAGGGCCGCCAGGGCCAGCAGCAGCCCGACGGCGTAGCCGGTCGGGTAGACGACGCGGTTGGGCAGCAGCTTGTGCTCGAAGTCGATGACGGACAGAGCCAGGAGGCCGGCTCCGAGCACCAGATAGCCCGGCAGCTCGTAGCTGAAGCCGAACCGCACCGCCGTGGCCGCGAAGAGGGCGGCGCAGGCCAGCTCGAGCAGCGGGTAGCGGGTGCTGATGCGGGCCCGGCACGTCCGGCACCGACCCCGCAGCAGCGCCCACGAGAGCAGGGGGACGTTGTCCCGGTTGGCCAGCTGGGTGTCGCAGGAGGGGCAACGGGACCGGGGCGTCCTCACCGACTCCTGGCGCGGGACCCGCCACACGACCACGTTCAGGAACGACCCGACGGCCAGGCCGAGGAGCCCGGCGAAGGTGGTCAGCACGGCGGTCACCACGGATAGGACGAGATGGCCTGCCACTGCTCGGCGGTGGTGTCCTGCCACACCCAGAACGCCACCCCCACCGCCCCCGAGCGGCGGGCCTCGTGCAGGAACCGCCGCGTCTCGGCGCCCGTGGGGTTGCCCGGCCGCCCTCCGTCGGGGCCCATGTTGTACGACTGGCCGGCGGGCGCCACCGGGAGGCCGAAGGCGGCCAGCCGGCTCACCGCCTTCTGCACGTCGGTCCCCGGGTCTCGGCAGCCCCAGTACACCATCGGGGCCAGCGCGTCGGCGTAGGAGGCCACCAGCTTGTACGGGTACTTGACCCACCACTCGTCGGTGGGGTTGTACACGGTGGCCACGAGAGGACGGCCGCCCAGCCCCTGCCGGGCCAGGCCGAGGTAGGTGGCGATGCGCTTGTCGGTCACGACGACGCCTTCGCTGGCCGTCTCCAGGTCGGGGCTGTAGGCGTCGAGGCGGTGGCCGTCCTTCTGCCAGCCCAGCACCTGGCTGGTCCAGGCGGCGTCGCCGACCGGGTCGCCCAGGAACGGGAAGCCCCACCCGATGACCTTGAGGCCCTCGCGGTGGGCCAGCGGCACCAGGCTGTCGAGGTACTTGGCACCGTAGAAGCCGCTCTTGGAGTCGGCGACCCGCACCCAGAGGTTGTCGAGCCCGGCGGCCTTGGCCCGGCGCACGACCGCAGCCAGGTCTCCGCCCTCGGTCTTGCCCCACTGCCAGGTCCACATGCCACGGCCGTTGACCACCGACGCGTCGGCCTTCCGGCCCTCGGGCGGGGCCATCGGGGCCGGGACCTGCTCCTCGGGCACCAGCGTGACGCCCTTCGGCAGGCCGGGGTTGCTCGGCTTCCTCGGCGGCCGGGGCGGCAGCGGGCAGCCGGGCTGGGCGACGGGACCCGACGGCACGCCGACGGGCAGGCCTGGCGCCGCCGGGGCCGGGGCGACGGCCGCCACGAACGGGAGCGGCTCGGCGTCGGGGCTGATCACGGCGGGGGCCGGAGCCGGAGCCCCGAGGTCGGCGACCGGCGGGGCTGCCTTGGCCGCGGCCAGCGGCGCCAGCTCGGCCCGGCTGCTCCCGCTCACCAGGGTCGCCCCCAGGACCAGGAGCACCGCGGCGAGGGCGGATCGGCGACGCGACGGGCTGGGCACAGCGGTCAGGCAGGGTAGGTGGTCGGGCCCGGTCCCGGGGACCACCTGGTGCTCAGCGGCGGCGGCGCCACACCAGGATCAGCACGAGAAGCCCAGCCAGGGCCCCGAACGGGAGCAGGCGCTTGGCCACGGGGGCCCCGGCGGTGCTGAGGAGGTCGACCGCCTCCGGCTCGGGGCTCTCGACCCGGCGCGGGCCGGCGCGGTCGCCTTCTGCCGCCGTCGGCTCCTCGGGCGGAGGATCGGCCTCGACGACCGCCTGGGCGAACTCCTTGACGATCGGTGAGGGCTCGACAGGGTCGGCCGGGTCACCCTCGGGCCGTTCGTTCTCGGCCTCGAGCTGCTCGCCGAGGCGCTCGGCAAACTGGTCGAGCAGCTTCTCGCTGACGTCGGCCAGCACCCCCCGGCCGAACTGCGCCACCTTCCCGGCGACGCTGAGGTCGGTGACCACCACCACCTTGGTGCCACTGCCGTCGGGGGTGAGCACGGCCGTGACCGTGGCGCTGGCGCTGCCCTGGCGGGCGTCGCGGCCCTCGGCCTGGAGCACAGCCCTCCGGGCCTCGGCGTCGCGCTCGACGAAGCGGGCCACCCCCTTGTACGTGGCCGTGATCGGCCCGACCTTGACCTTCACCTCGCCCTTGTGGGCGTCGCCATCGATCTCGGTGAGCCGGGCGCCCGGCAGGCAGGGGGCGATCCGCTCGAGGTCGGTGAGAACCCCCCAGGCCCGGTCCGGAGGAAGGGGCACGGTGAACTCGTTGGTCAGCTCCATTGTCCTCCGACCGTCCGTTCCGAAAGAAGGCTACCAAGCCCTTGTTCGTTGACGGCACGAAGATCTCCTGCAACGCTGTTGAGCGGCGGCGGGCGCAGGAGTCGGAGGGGTCGGTTGAGCGAAGTCACTTTGGCGGCATCGCCGGGCTCGGCCACCCCGGCCCGCACCGAGGCCGGCCCGTCGGCGCTCGAACCGCAGGGCTTGGTCGCGGGCGCCGCCGGCGTCGACTTGTGCGGGTCCGCCCCTCCGGCGGCTCCGCTCTCGCCGGCCCGCCTCCTGGCCGTCCAGCGGTCAGCCGGCAACCGGGCCGTGGGCCGTCTGCTTGGTCGCGCCCGCAGCCCTGGGCCCGACGCAGGTGCTCCGCCCGTCCAGCGCAACCCGCTGACCGCCACGTCCACCGAGCAGACACCTGAGGAGCTGGTCGACCAAGCCACCGCTCCAGGCTTCTCGGAGTGGGCGGAGCTGGTGACCGAGGATGCCGACGAGGTGATCGCCCGGGCCGACGAGCAGGCCGCCGGGCTGCAGAGCCCGTACAGGGAGCGGCTGGAGATGCTGATCGACGATCTGTACGAGATCCTCGACGACCTCCACTCCGGCATCGACGCGCTCCAGGACGGGCAGGACGCCCCGAAGCTCACCGCCGACCCCGCTCGCTTCCAGGCCCGGTTCGAAGACCAGATGGCTGGCCTGCAGGAGGTGGTGGAGGCGTGGGAGACCGTGAACCAGAGCCAGCTGACGACCCTCCTCGCGGCGATCGCCGAGCTTCAGGTGGAGCGGGCGAAGAACCTCCGGTGGAAGCTGAACGACATCAAGTACGAGCTCGAGCGGTTGGACGAGCTGATGAAGAGCGGCAAGCTGGGACAGGCGTACGTCCAGCTCGGCATCAACGTGGCCATCACCGGTGCCCTGCTCGCCATCCAGTTCACCACCCCCGTCGGCATGGTCGCCGGCACGCTTGCCTCCCTGGCCGGCGGGGTGATCCTCGACGAGATCCTCGGCCCGGGCGGGAACGACCTCAACGACGCCGCCGCAGGCACGGCCAGCATCGCCGGCACGGGGATGGAAGCGAGCAAGAAGCTGAGCAAGTGGGGCCGCCGGTTCGGCGTGATCGGCACGGTGGCCGGCCTCGGCCTCGACGTGAAGGAGATCGGTGAGGGGCAGGCTGACATCGCCAAGGTCCAGGAGCGGATGCGAGTCCTGGGTCAGCGGCTGGAGAGCGTGTCCGCCGATCTCGTGATGCTGCAACCCTTCCTCGACCATCCGGGCCGGGTCAGGAGGCACGTCCTCCTCCTGCAGAACGAGGCGGAGACCCTTCGCCGGCACGGCCAGCTCGTCCTCAAGTCCCACGACCAGATGTGAGGGTCCCTGGTGGTCAGCTCCATCGCTCGAGGTCCTCGACGGTGTCGACGTCGGCCGGGTCCCCCTCGCACGGCACCCGCACGACCAGATCGCCCCGCTCCCAGATGAGCGAGCGGGCGCCCTGGTCACCGATCGAGGGCAGGTGGGGCCACATGTCGGAGCCGAGCCGGACCGGGTTGCCGAGCCGCCCGTTGTAGGTGGCGACAGCCATCTGAGCCCGGCAGGCGGCCAGCGCCGACCAGGCGTGGGGGCCGACCAGCGGCTGGTCGCCGAGGCCGACGACGACGGCATCGTGGCCTGCCTCCGCCGCCGCCGCGATCCCGGCCTGCAGCGACGTGGCCTGGCCCTCGGCCCAGCGCGGGTTGTGGACCAGCAGGGCCTCCGGGTCGACCAGGCCCTTCAGGTCGATGGCGCCTTCGACCACGAACACCGGAAGGCCGCTGGCCACGGCGGCGCCGACCGAGCTGGCCACCAGGGAGCGGCCCCCGACCTGGGCCAGCAGCTTGTGGGTGCGGCCTTTGAAGCGGGAGCCGGCGCCCGCCGCCAGCACCACCGCGGCCACCGTCACGGTCGTGGTCCCTCATCCTGGCGGGATTCGGGCAGGAGGAAGTCGGTGACCACGCACACAGCGTCGCACCTGCACGGACCCCCATCGGCGGACCGGAAAGCCCGTGCAAATTCACTCCGGCCGCGAACCTTTCGCCGCCGTCAGTGCAAAGGGCCCTCGGTGTCGCGCAGCGACGGCGCCGGCCGACCGGTGCGCAGTGCGATGCTCTCGGCGCAGATGGTGATGGCCGTCTCCTCCGGGGTGCGGGCGCCG
>JBKJUI010000354.1:0-10111 GCA_046590775.1 Acidimicrobiales bacterium | reverse complement strand
CCTCGGGCAGCACGCCGTGCCCGAGGTTGAAGACGTGAGCGGGCGCCACCCGACCGGCCTCGAGCACGGCCCTCACCTCGGCCTCGAGCACCTCGGGGCCGGCCAGCAGGGCGGCGGGGTCGAGGTTGCCCTGCAGCACCTTGCCCGGCGCCCGGGCGGCGGCCTCGTCGAGCGGCACCCGCCAGTCGACGCCGACGACGTCGGCTCCGGCCTCGGCCATGGCCCCCAGCAGCTCGCCGGTGCCCACCCCGAAGTGGGTGCGCGGCACGCCGAGGTCGGCCATCCCCTCGAGCACCCTGCGGCTCGCCGGCAGCACGTGGCGGCGGTAGGTGGCTGCCGACAGCGACCCGGCCCACGAGTCGAACAGCTGCACGGCGGCGGCGCCCGCCTCGACCTGGCTGCGCAGGCTGGCCAGGGCGAGGTCGGCCAGCCGGTCGAGCAGAGCGGCCCACAGGTCGGGGCGGGCCCGCATCAGGGCCCGGGTGCGCACCTGCTCGCGGCTGGGGCCGCCTTCGATCAGGTACGAGGCCACGGTGAACGGGGCGCCGGCGAAGCCGATGAGCGGGACGTCGAGCTCGGCGGCCAGCAGCCGCACGGCCGCCGCCTGCCAGGGGCAGTCCTCCTCGGGGACCAGGGGCCGCAGGCGGTCGAGGTCGGCCTCGTCCCGGAACGGCTGGTCGACCACCGGCCCCACGCCGGCCTTGATCTCCACCCCGAACCCGATGGCGGCCACGGGGGCGACGATGTCGGAGTAGAGGATGGCGGCGTCCACCCCGAGCCGGCGCACCGGCTGGATCGTGAGCTCGGCCACCAGGGCGGGGTCGCGAAGGGCGTCGAGGATGTTGCGGTCCCCCTTGGTGGCCCGGTACTCGGGGAGGGCCCGGCCCGCCTGCCGCATGAACCACACCGGCGGCGTCGGCGCCCGCTCACCCCGGCAGGCGGCGAGGTACGGCGCATCGTCGGCCCACATCGTGCCGCCAAACGTACGCGCCTGGTCTTGTCTCACCCGGACGGGGCCGGTGGCGGCGCCGGCGCCGGCGGCAGGTGGGAGGCGCGGCCGCCCCGTCAGCGACGGAGGGCGGCTCGGACCGGGGCGGTGGCCAGGCGGGCGGCGCCGCGGCCGAGGGCGAGGCCCGCCGAGAGCCCGGTGGAGACGGGCCAGGGGAGGGCGGGCACCGGTCGGCCGGACAGGTGGGTGGCCAGCGCGGCAGCGTCGAGAGGGCCGTTGACGACGAAGGTGTCGACCGCGGTGGCCCCCTCGACGTCGATGTTGGCCACCTCGATGTTGCAGCCGTGCTCCTCGAACCACGAGGCGATGGCCCAGAGGAGGCCGACCCGGTCGGGGGCCCGCACGGAGACGACGGCCCGGTCGGTGCCCTGGGCGGTGGCCGAGACCGCCACCGGTGGGCAGGGGGTGAACCGCACGCTCAGCTTGGTGCTGCCGGCCAGGGCGGCCTGCAGGTCGGCGCCTACGGCGTCCCAGCCCACCTCGGTCCCCGCCTCCGCTGGCCGGGTCACCACCCGTTGGACGGCCACGCCCACCTCGGGCCACGACGAGGCCGCAGCGGCGACGATCGTGAGGCCGTGGGCGGCCAGAGCCCCGGCCGTGCCCGCCATGAGGCCCGGTCGGTCGGGCGCCACCACCGAGACCTTGTGGCTGACCCCGCCCTCGAGGGGGTGGGCGATGGCCCGGACCTCGCCCGGCCGCAGCGCCGGGTGGCACAGCGCCAGGTCGCCGGCCACCTGATCGGGCGATTGGCCCAGGAGCCACAGCGGCGAGGCGCCGTCGAGCAGCGAGTCGACCAGGTCGGCCGGGAGCGACGTGCCAGCCAGCAGCTCCCTGACCTCGGCCGTCGTCGCCACGGGGCAACGCTACGAGGTCCACGTTGCTGTCGCGTGACGCGTGGTTCTCCGGTGTGCACGCAGAGCGCGGCGAGGGGTGCGAAGATGTCCGGCCGCCCAGGCGAGAGAAGGGGACCTCAGGGAAGCGTGTCTCACCCGGAGCGAATGGCTGAGCAGGCCTACATCGACCACGCCTACGCACGCCTGCAGGCGATGCGCGACGCCGCCCAGTCCATGCTCGGCGACGCCTTCGCCCAGCGCGGCCGCGGCACCCCCCAGTCCATCACCGAGCGCGACGTCTCGGTCCGGACCAGCCTGGCTCGGCTCGGCCAGCTGAAGATCGGCGACGAGCCCCTCGTCTTCGGCCGCATCGACACGGCCGGTGACCTCGACGTGCCGGCCGAGGCCTTCCACATCGGTCGGCTGGCCGTCTCGGACGACGACCAGGAGCCGCTGGTCGTCGACTGGCGGGCCCCGGTGGCCGAGCCGTTCTACCGGGCCACCGGGCGCCACCCGATGGGGCTGGCCCGCCGACGCCACTTCCTCACCCGGGGCCGAGACATCACCGACCTCGAGGACGAGCTGTTCGGCGGCGAGGGACCGGGCGCCGGCCTCGGCGTCGGTGGGTCGACGGTGCTGCTCCGGGCCCTCGACCGCAGCCGCACCGGGCGCATGCGGGACATCGTGGCCACCGTCCAGCGCGAGCAGGACGAGGTGATCCGCGCCCCCCTGGCCGGTGTGCTCGTCGTGCAGGGAGGCCCCGGCACCGGGAAGACCGCCGTCGCCCTGCACCGGGCCGCCTACCTGCTGTACACCCACCGCTTCCCGCTCGAGCGCCAGGGCGTCCTCGTGGTCGGCCCCAACCCCCTCTTCCTGCGCTACATCGAGCACGTGCTGCCGAGCCTGGGCGAGAGCGGCGTCGAGCTGTCCACCATCGGCGGCCTGGTCCACGGCATCGTGGCCTCCCGCGAGGAGACCGTCCCTACCGCCAAGGTGAAGGGCGACGCCCGGATGGCCCGGGTGCTGGCCAAGGCCGTCGCCGACCGCCAGCGCCCGCTGCGCCGCGACGTGAGGGTCCCCTACGGCAGCTACCTCCTCACGTTCTCGGTGGCCGACTCGGCCGAGGTCGTGGCCATCGCCAAGCGGCGGGCCGGCTCGCACAACGCCCGCCGCAAGGTCGTGGAGCAGGGCCTGGCCCGTGTCCTCGGAGCCAAGCTGGACGCCGCCCAGGAGCGGGCCCGGGATGCCGGGCTCTTGAGCAACGGCGACGCCGCTGAGCCGCCTCGGCGCGACCTGGGCGAGCTGGCCCGCGACCTGCGGCGGCTGCCGCCCCTGGCCGAGGCACTCGACCGGATGTGGCCCGTGCTCACCCCCGAGGAGCTGCTGCACGACCTGTTCGGCGCCGCCCCCCTGGTCGAGCTGGCCGCCTCCCGCCGGCTGCGCCCCGAGGAGCGGGCGCGGCTGGTGCGCCCCCGCTCGACCGCGGTCGACCACGTGCAGTGGACCGACGCTGACCTGCCGCTCCTCGACGAGGCCCGTTCGCTCCTCGGCCCGGCCACCCGCTCCCGCCACGTGGGCGGCAACGGCGACGAGCACGACCTGCGCACGTTCGGCCACATCGTCGTCGACGAGGCCCAGGACCTCACGCCGATGCAGCTGCGGATGCTGTCCCGCCGCTCGCTGTCCGGGTCGATGACCGTGGTCGGCGACATCGCCCAGGCCACCGGTCCGCTGGCCCCCCGGCGCTGGGAGGACCAGCTGGCCCACCTCCCCACCCGGCGCGGCGTCCAGCAGGTCAGCCTGTCGGTGAACTACCGCACCCCGGCCGAGATCATGGAGCTGGCCGGCCGGGTCCTGGCCGTCGCCGCCCCGTGGCTCACCATCCCCGAGTCGGTGCGCACCGGTGACGCCGAGCCCCGTCGCATCGCCGTTCAGCCCGGCGAGCGGCCCGAAGCGGTCGTGGCCCGAGCGGTGGCCACCGAGCAGGCGGCCGTCGGCTCGGGCACCGTGGCGGTCGTCACGCCCCGCTCGCTGGTGTCGTCCACCAGCGACGGGCTGGCCGCCGCCGGCATCACCCACCAGGTGGCCTCGGTCCGCAGCGACCTCAGCAGCGGCGTCACCGTGCTCCCGGTCGACGCGGTCAAGGGGCTCGAGTTCGACGCCGTGGTCGTCGTCGAGCCCGCCCGCGTCGTACGCGAGGCCCCCCAGGGCCTCCGCAGCCTCTTCGTGGCCCTCACCCGCCCCACCCAGCGCCTCGCCCTGGTCCACGCCGAGCCCCTCCCCGACCCCCTCCGCTAGCTCACCCCACCACCCCTTCCGCTTCGATCTCGACCTTCCAGCGGGGGTCGAGGAGGCCGACCACGACCATCGTGGCCGCCGGCGGGAACTCCTTGAAGGCGGCGGCATGGGCCCGGCCCACCGCCTCGGCGTAGGCGGCGTCGGTCAGCAGCAGCCGGGTGCGCACCACGTCGCCGAGGCCGGCGCCGAGGTCGCTGAGCGCTTGGGCGATGATCTCGAGGCACCGCGTGGCCTGCACCCCGGGGTCAGGGTCGCACGAGCCGTCGGGCCACACCGGGCCGGTGCCGGCCACCACCACCCGGTCGCCGACCCGCACCGCCCGGCTGAAGCCGATGACGGGCTCCCACGGCGAACCGGACGATGCCCGGCGGCGCTCTGCTGCTCCCATCCATGGCACGCTACCGGCGGCTACGGTTCGCCGACCGTTACGAAAAGGACGAATCCATGTTCAAGCAGTTCAAGGAGTTCATCCTGCGGGGCAACGTCATCGAGCTGGCCGTGGCGGTGATCATCGCCGGCGCCTTCGCCCTCGTGGTCGTTGCGATGGTCGACCTCCTCACCAACGTGGCCGCCATCCCGGGCAAGACCGACTTCTCCGCCCTCAAGTTCGAGATCGGGGGCGGGACCTTCAGGTACGGCCTCCTGATCAACGCCATCATCAACTTCCTGGTGATCGCCCTCGTGATCTTCTTCGTCATCGTGCGGCCGCTGAACAGGCTGGCCGAGAATCGCCGGAGCGGCGCCGAGCCCGAGCCCGCAGCCCGACCCGACGACGTCCTGCTGCTCGAGGAGATCCGGGACCTGCTCCGGGCGCAGCAGACTCCGACAAGGTCCCCTCGGCGCGCCGCCGGACGGCCGGCTGACCCCGAGGCGACCTAGTCCTGCCAGGGACCGACGCCGAGGACTCGGGTCGGGGTGGTGCGGAGCACGAAGCCGGGGGGCGGGTCTTCCATGGGCGGGAACTTCACGGCGGGGCCGAGGTAGACCTCGGCCAGCCGCTGCAGCAGCTCGGGGGCACCGCCCTCCTGGATGCGGGACGTGCCGTGGACGACCAGGTAGTTGTCGAGGCCCATCTCGTTCTGCCCGCCCGTCTCGAGCGAGATCGCCACTCGGGGGTCGCGCTGGACGTTGCGCACCTTCTTCGACGCCATCAGGTGGGCGGTGACGATCTCGTCCCCCTCGAGCCCGGTCCACACGATCGTGACCTGCGGCGTGCCGTCGGGGTCGACGGTCACCAGGTGGGCCAGGTGGCCGGCGGTCAGCGCCGCCCGGGTGGCGTCGTTGAGCAGCGGCATGGCCGGAGCCCTACTCGGGGGTCCTGGTCGAGAAGCCGACGTACCACTCCGGGTCGCTGGCCCCGTCGATGGTGAAGCGCCACGAATAGCGCTTGCCAGGCTCGAGTGGCAGGGGGCCGAAGTTGACGACGAGCGGGACGTCGAGCGGCGTGCCGGCCCGAAGGCCGTCGGGCCGGTAGGCCTTGAACTCCCCCGACACGATGAGGGCCTCGTTCCCGTTGGCCGTGGGCAGCCACACAGGGCCGCCGTCCTCGTCGGTGAGCTCGAGGGTCCAGTGGTGCTCGCTGTCGCCGTCGGTCCACGGCACGTCGATCTTGGCGGCGATGGCCATCGGGGCCGGATCGGGCCCGACGAAGGACCAGCCCCCGCCGAGGACGTAGAGCTTCCCGTCGGCCACCTGGGCGCTGTCGCACAGCAGCATCGAGAGCTTCATCTGGGAGGCGGTGTCCGGCACGGGCGCGAACCCTATCGGGGCCGGTTGGCCCGCCACATCCGGAGGGGGTAGGACGGGGGGATGGAGCTCCTCGACCGGATCGGGCTGGTGCTGGGCCGCGACCCCAACCTGGGGACGGTGTTCGAGCGGCTGGCCACGGCCTTCGGCGACCGCCCGCTGGTCGACCAGGCGGCCGACAGCCGCACCGAGGTCGCCCCGCTGGCCCTCACCTACCGCCAGGCCGCCGTCGAGGTCAGCCGGCTGGCCGCCTCGATCGCCGCCGGTGCCGGGCCTTCGGAGCCGGTCGTCATCGCCGTGCCCAACGGCTACCGCTTCCTGCTGCTGTGCATCGCCGCCTCCCGGGCCGGCTGCGTCGCCGTGCCGGTCAACCCGCAGATGACCGACACCGAGATCGAGCACGTCATCGACGACTGCGGGGCCACCCTCGTCATCCGCTCAGAGGCCGACCTGCCCCGTCGTCGCGGCCTCCCGCCGGCCCGGCCGGTGCAGCCCTCTGACGTGGCCGCCCTCTTCTACACCTCGGGTACCACGGGCCAGCCAAAGGGCGTGCGCCTCACCCACCGGGCGCTGACCGGCACCATCCGGGGGGTGGGCGTGCCTCGCTGGGTGCGGGCCGACGAGGCGGTCCTCGGCCTCCCCGCCGCCCACATCTACGGCTTCATCGCCTACCTCGGCCTCGCCGCCTTCGGCATCCCGGCCCACGTCCTGCCCCGCTTCCGGCCTCTCGACGCCCTCGACGCCATCGAGAAGCGGCGGGCCTCGGTCTTCCTCGGCGTCCCGGCGATGTTCCGGCTGCTGCTCGAGGCCGGCGCCGCTCAGCGTGATCTCTCGTGCGTGCGGCTCTGGATCAGCGGGGCCGATGCCATGCCCGCCGACCTGGCTCGAACGTTTCAGAAGATGGGCGCCTCGATCTCCCTCCCGGTGATCCACGGGCTCGGTGAGGCGCTGTTCGCCGAGGGCTACGGGATGGTCGAGCTCGGTGGAGCGGTGGCCATCAAGGTCCACCCGCCGCTCGTCAGCCGCCTGCTCGACGTGGGCATGGGCGTTCCCCTGCCGGGCTGGGACCTGAAGGTCGAGGCGCGGCGAGGCCAGGTGGGCGAGCTCCTGGTGCGGGGGCCCGGGACGATGAAGGGGTACCACGGCGCCCCCGAGGCCACCGCGGCGGTGCTCGTCGACGACGGGTGGGTTCGCACGGGCGACCTGGCCCGCAGCGGCCCCCTCGGTACCGTGGCCTTCGTCGGACGGGCCAAGGACGTCATCAAGAACGGCGGCTACTCGGTGTACGCCATCGAGGTCGAGCGGGCGCTCGAGGAGCACGAGGCCGTGGCCGAGGCGGCCGTCCTCGGCCTGCCCGACGAGCGCAAGGGCGAGCGGGTGGTGGCCGTGGTCCGCATGCTCGAAGGGGCCACGCTCGCCGAGGACGAGCTGCTGGCCTTCGCCCGCGAGCGGCTCTCCGCCTACAAGGTGCCCCAGGAGATCCGGGTCGTCGTCGAGCTGCCGCGCACCGGCACCGAGAAGGTGCAGAAGGCCAAGCTCAAGGAGCTGTTCGCCTGAGGTCCACCACCAGCTTGTTGGAGTCCTGCACCGACGCCTGGTACTGCTCGAGGCCCTGGCCGTCGGCCGGGTAGGTCACCGCCGGGCTGCACGGGTCACGGAAGATCCGCTCGGCCGGATCCCATCGCAGCGTGCAGCTCCGGTCGTTGCCGGGCCCGGTGGCCCGGAAGGCCCGCCAGCCCTCTCTCCTGTCGTCCGACAGGTGCTGGATGTAGATGTCCCGCCCCTTCCCCAGCAGGTCGGGGAACAGGATCGGTCCGTTGCGGGCCACCTGCTCGGCGAGCGTCGAGGCGTTGACGTCGAAGGTGTCGTCGCCCAGCGTGCTGGCCCCGCTGTCGCTGAGGAGCTTCACGACGAAGACGAGCAGCAGCAGCAGTGCCACCAGGCCGAGGACCGACGAGAGCAGGAGAGCCGTGGTCTTCGACATCGCCTGAGCGGGGCGGGCAGGTGGCACCTTCGTAGTATCGGCCACGTGGACCTCATGGAGTACCAGGGCAAGCAGGTCTTCGCCCGCTACGGGATCGAGATCAGCCCCGGCGACGTCGCCACCACCGTCGACGAGGCCGTCGCCGTCGCCGACCGGGTCGGCTACCCCGTCGTGGTGAAGGCGCAGGTCCACGTGGGTGGCCGAGGCAAGGCCGGCGGCGTGAAGCTGGCCGCCGACGCCGAGGAGGCCCGCCTCCACGCCGGCAACATCCTGGGCCTCGACATCAGGGGCCACCTCGTCAAGGTCCTGTGGGTCGAGCGCGCCAGCGACATCGCCGAGGAGTACTACGCCAGCTTCACCCTCGACCGCAGCGCCAAGAAGCACCTGGGCATGCTCAGCGCCCAGGGCGGTGTCGAGATCGAGACGGTGGCCGCCACCGACCCGGGAGCGATCGCCAAGGTGTGGGTCGATCCCTCCCTTGGCCTGACGGCCGACGTGGCCAGGACCTGGGTCGAGGCGGCGGCGCTGAACCCGGCGGCCACCGAGGGCGCCGTCCAGATCCTCCAGACGCTGTACCGCTGCTTCGTCGAGGGCGACTGCGACCTGGCCGAGATCAACCCCCTCATCCTCACCCCCGACGGGGCGGTCAAGGCGCTCGACGCCAAGGTCAGCCTCGACGAGAACGCCGCCTTCCGGCATCCGGAGTGGCAGGCCTTCGCCGGCACCGAGGACTTCGACGAGCGCGAGCGCCTGGCCAAGGCGAGGTCCCTCCAATACGTCGGGCTCGACGGGACGGTTGGGATCATCGCCAACGGCGCCGGCCTGGCGATGAGCACGGTCGACGTCGTCTCCCAGGTCGGTGGCACCCCGGCCAACTTCCTCGACATCGGCGGCGGGGCCAACGCCGACGTCATGGCGGCCGCCCTCGAGGTCATCGAGAGCGACGACAAGGTCAGGGCCATCTTCATCAACATCTTCGGCGGCATCACCCGGGGCGACGAGGTGGCCAACGGCATCGTCCAGGCCCTGGGGCGCTTCACGCCGAAGTCGCCGATCGTCATCCGGCTCGACGGCACCAACGCCGAGGAGGGCCGGAGGATCCTCGAGCCCCACCTCTCGGAGCGGGTCGTCAGCCGCCCCACCATGCTCGAGGCGGCCCGCCAGGCCGTCGCCCTGGCGGGGATGTAGCGGCCGTGGCCATCTTCGTCGACGGGCAGACGCGGGTCGTCGTCCAGGGCCTCACCGGCGGCCAGGGGCGCTACCACGGGTTGCGGAACCGGGCGTACGGCACCCAGGTCGTGGCCGGCGTCAGCCCCAAGAAGGCCGGCGTCGACGTCGAGGGGATCCCCGTCGTCGCCACCGTGCAGGAGGCGGTCGAGCGCCACGGGGCCAACGCCTCGTTCGTGGTCGTGCCGCCGTCCGCCGCCCCTGCGGCGATCCTCGAGGCCGCCGCCGCCGGCGTCCCCCTCCTCGTCTGCATCACCGAGGGGATCCCGGCCCAGGACGAGGCCCGGGTCTACAACGCCCTGGTCAACGACTTCCCCGGCATCCGCCTGCTCGGCCCCAACTGCCCCGGGGTCATCTCGCCCGGGAAGTGCAACATCGGGATCACCGCCGGCGAGATCGCCCAGCTGCCCAGCCCCGACCGGCCGAACGTCGGCATCGTCAGCCGGTCGGGCACCCTCACCTACCAGGCCCTCTGGGAGCTGAAGCAGAAGGGGATCGGCGTGTCGACCTGCGTCGGCATCGGTGGTGACCCGGTCCCGGGCACCAGCTTCATCGACTGCCTCGCCGCCTTCCAGGAGGACCCCGAGACCTCGGCGATCATGATGATCGGCGAGATCGGGGGGTCGGCCGAGGAGGAGGCCGCCGCCTTCATCACGGCCAACGTCACCAAGCCGATGTCCGCCTACATCGCCGGCGTCACCGCTCCGCCCGGCAAGAAGATGGGGCACGCCGGGGCCATCGTCTCTGGCGGCAAGGGGACGGCTCAGGGGAAGATGGACGCCCTCGCCGCCGCCGGGGTCCGGGTCGGCCACAACCCCACGGAGGCCGGTGAGCTGATGGCGGAGATCGTGTCCCGCATGTCCTGAAGCGGGCCATCTCGTTCGCCCGGCGGCAGAAGTGGGGAAACTGCTCTGGCATGCCTCCTGTCCACCTCGGCCGCCCGGGCCGCATTCGCCGCGCCCGGCCCGGCCGCTCGCGCCACGGGCGGCGGGCCCAGCCCCTCGTCCTGCTGCT
>JBKJUI010000327.1:0-12002 GCA_046590775.1 Acidimicrobiales bacterium | reverse complement strand
GGTGGCGGCTTGGCGCCCGTTCATCCCACTGGCGGAACTCACCCCAAGGTGGACACATCGCACTGGGTGACACAGAGCCTCAAACATCCTCGGCGCACCAAATGGCTTCCCTTTCAGACGAATCTGTATCGCCGACCGCCTCCGGGTGACATCATCGGGCCACGACAGCAAGAACACGCCGACATGGGAGGAGGAGCCGATGAGCTCCGTTCGCATCTCTTCGCTCGCACGGGCCCAATGGGTAGCGGTCGGAGCGGCGGTGGCCGTGGCCCTCGGCGCCGGGGGGCTGAACCTGGCGGCCGCCAGCGTGCCCAACCCAAGCCCGGTGCTCACCACGATCACGCCCTGCCGCCTGTTCGACACGCGTCCGGCCCCGGTCACGGTGGGGCCCCGAAGCACGCCTCTCGGAGCCGGGGCGACGTTCACGGCGTCCGTGCGGGGAACCAACGGCAACTGCACCGTCCCGGCGAACGCCGTCGGTGTCGTCATGAACGTCACGATCGTCAACCCGACCGGAGCCGGTTTCCTGACGGTGTGGCCGTCCGACCAGCCCCAACCCTTGGCGTCGAGCCTGAACTGGCTCCCCGGCCAGGGAGCGACGCCGAACCAGGTGACCACCGCGCTGGCAGCAGTCGCCGGTTCGGTCAGCTTCTTCAACTCGGCCGGGACGGTGAACGTCATCGCAGACATCATCGGGTACCTCACCGACCACCACCACGACGACCGGTACTACACCAAGGCCCAGATCGACGCCCAGGCCCACATCGCGCTCGCCGACCAGCGCTTCAGCTTGATGTGGGTGTCGGCTGGCGCTCCCAAGTCGGCGGCCATCCGGGAAGACGGCTCCATCCGCTTCACCAGCGACCCTGGCATCGTCGTCACCCGCGTCGGCACCGGCCACTACTGCATCCAGGTCAACGCCCCGCAGGAGGGAGCCGTGGGCACCCTGCAGGACAAGGGCTCCACCCACGGCACCATCGACGTCACGATGGGCATCGGCAGCCCCTGCGCCGCCGCGCCAGGGGCGCAGATCTCCGTGCAGACCTGGCAGATCACCTGACTCGAGCGTTGGGCTGGTCGCACTGACATCCTCAGGTTGGCAGGCCCGCGAGAGCCTGGCCGGGCTACGGCCTGTGCGAGGGTGCGGGCGACCTTCCCGCCTCGACCTCGTGAGATGGTGAGGTTGTCGACCAGGGTGCGGGCGTCGGAGGTCACGTGGAGGCCGGCGGCCGACCTGCGGGAGACCGTGGTCAAGCAGCGCTACGACCACGACGCCGGCGAGGATGTCGACGCCTCGACCAACCCGATGATCGTCGACGGCCGCAAGGCGATCGTCGGCCTGCGGGCCATGAACCTGTCCGAGGCCGACATCCGCTCGAAGCTGAAGGAGCTGCTCCCCTCGTTCAGCGACCAGGATCTGGACACCTACTTCCTCGCCGGCAACGCTGTTCCCCAGGTGGCCTACCTCGACGCACCAACGGCGCCGAGTACGAGCTGAGCGTGGCCGGCGGCAAACTCCGCCAGCGAGGCAAGGACTTCGACACCTCGACGATGTTCAGCAGCGGTGCCGGGCCGGGCTACAGCGTGTTCGTCATAGGTCCCGACGGCAAGATCTACGCCAACGAGCACAAGCCTGAGCTGTTCCACCACTCGAGCTTCCTGGCCGGCCTGCCCCCGGCGTAGCCCGGCACCTACTCGACGGCTCGGGATTCGTCGAGCGCTTCACCTACCGCCGGCCCTGAGAGCCTGGGCGAGCCCGGCCCGGGGGAGGCCGCTGTCCCCCAGGCCGTGCGGGCAGGCTCAGCCCGGCAGCTCGACGGCGATGTCGAGGACCTGCACCCCGAAGGTGCCCCACTCGGTCACGGTCGCTCCGCTGACGAGGTTGATGGTGCGCAGCGAGCTCAGCGGCTTGCCCTCCTCGGACGTCGTGGCGATGTAGGCAAAGTTGGTGGCCACACCCATGACCGGGATCATCGCGATGTCGAAGCCGGCGACCGGCCGGGTCGGGACCTGGAGGCTGCCGACGGCGGTGAGGGTTCCGGTGTTGGGGGGGTTCTGGACGAGGAGCCGGTCGGCGGCGGCGTCGATGTCGTAGAGGGTGGTCCCCGTCGCCGGGTCGTTGTCGTTGTTGGTGTAGGCGGCGCCGACGACGCCGGTGGTGGGAATGCCGGCTTCGTTCAGGGTGCTGTCGACGATTGTCTGGCCGGTGACCCGCGCCACGCCGGCCGGGGTGGTTGCCGAGGGGAAGGCGCGCAGGTTCTGGCCCGTGTCGCTGACGATGCGGAGAGCGTCGGCGGCCGGGTTGAAATCGACGCCGAACTGCTCACCGGACAGCACGACGGGGTCGCCGGCCACGGTCACGAGCGGGGCGACGACGACGGCGGCGCCGGTCGCGGTGTCGATGCGGTAGAGGACCGCGCCGCTGTCCTTGCTGCCGACGCCGTAGAGGGCGCCGTCACGGGGGCGGAAGTCGATGCCGACGAGCTTCTCCCCGGGGCGCAGCCCGGAGATCTGGACGTCGGTGCTGGGACCGTCGGGGTCGCTCGCCACCACGCTGCGGAGCACGTCGTGCTTCAGGAGGGCATAGACCTCCTGGGCGCCATGGGCCGCCGATGCGGGCGGGGCGAGGATCGCGGCGCTGCCGAGAGAGAGCAGCAGGGCGCTGGCGGCGAGACGGGGCTTCATGTCGGGTGGGCTCCTTTGCGGCGCGGATCCACGGCGGACCCGGCCCTCGCCTATGTCGAAGACCGGCGGGATGTCACAAAGAGCGCGAAGAAATCTGTCGATCCCGGTCTGTGACACGAGCGCAGCAGGCGGCATAGGCGTACGTGACGTTGGCAGCGATGCGTGGAGCCGCCTCACCTCTGCATCTCGTCCGGCGAGATGCACGGCTCCGAAGACCCCGGGATGGCCTGTCGGGAGCTCGGCGCCCGAGGCGCATCCGGGAGGAGTGGGTCGTGAGCGTCCAGGGCGATGGCAGCGCTGGCGATCTCGACGAGGGGGTGCTCCGCTCGCTCGTCCATCGCGCCGCCCAGGCCGAGCCGGACGCCTGGGAGCACCTCTACCGGCGCAGCTACCCGCGCCTCTTCGCCTACGCCAGGCGGCGGGTCACGTCCGACTCAGCCGCTGACGACGCCGTCAGCGAGGCCATGCTGCGGGCGCTCGACCGCATCCACCGGTTCACCTGGCGAGGGGCCGGGTTCGACGCGTGGCTGTACGGGATCCTCCGCAACGTCGTGCTCGAGTCCTTCCGCCACGACGACCGTGCCCGACCCACCGCCGACGTGCCCGAGCCAGCCACGGGCGACGAGGCCCCGGCCCTCGAGGCGATCGTCCAGCGGGACCGACGAGCCGAGCTGCGCACGGCCTTCGGACGGCTCTCCGCCGAGGACCAGGAGGTGCTCGAGCTCCGGGTCGTCGCCGGACTGAGCGCCGAGGGTGTCGCCGAGGCGACCGACCGCACCGCGGGGGCCGTCCGGATGGCCCAGTCCCGCGCCCTCGGACGCCTCCGGACGCACTACGAATCGGTGACCTCGGTTGACTGACGACGAGCTGGCCCACGATCTCGCCGACGCTCTCACCCCCGACGAGCGCGCGCCATCGCCGGATCGCGTCGGTGCCCTGCGCGCCGCTGCTGAGGGCCGCACCAGTCCGGTTGCGAGCAGGGCGACCGTCGCCGCTCGCCGTGCCGGACGTGTCCGCAGGATCGCCGCCCTCGCCGCCGTGGCCGCCGCCGCCTTCGTGCTCGGTGGTGTCGTGCTGAACGGCGACGGCCGTGGGGAGGACCTCCTCGCCGGCGGGGTGGTCGAGTTCGACGCCGCTCTCGCCTCCCCTGACGGCGCAGCCACCGCGACCGCCACGGCCGTCGGGATCCGCACGGGCATCGGCCGCACTGTGCAGCTGCGCACCGACGACCTGCCGATCCTGCCCACCGGCGAGCTCTACGAGCTGTGGTTCGTCGGTCCCGACGACACCCCGGCCGCCCCCAACCGCATCTCCGCCGGGACCTTCCACCCCGACGAGAGGGGTCGCTCTCGCGTCGACCTCACCGCAGCCGTCAACCCGAAGCAGTACCCGGAGCTCAGCGTCACCGCGGAATCCGGCGACGGCAACCCCACACCGACCGACAACGAGGTCCTGCGGGCCGTGATCACCCTGGACGAGCCCTGACCGAAGGCTCCTGGGCCATCGGCCTCAGAGGCGGAAGACCGGGCCGGCCGGGGTGAAGGGGAGGTGGCCCGAGGTCAGCCAGGCGTGCTCGCGGGGCACCTCCACCGGGTCGCAGCGGCCGTCGCTGATGAGCAGGAGCGGGCTGCGGGGCGGGAAGGCCGGATCGGCCAGCAGGAGGTCGACTGCGGGTTGGAGGCGGGTGCCCCGGGGGCGGGCCGTGAGGCGGTGGGCGATCTTTCCCGGAGGCAGCCAGCCGGCGTCGCGGGTGGCGTCGTCGCAGTAGACGACCCGGACGCGTCGGACGTCCCTCGCCGTCGCCGTGGAGGCGATGGAGCCGAGGGCGCGGTCCAGCAGGCTGTGGTCCATCGTCCCCGCCGTGTCGAGCACGACGCCGAACGTGGGCCGGGTGCTCAGGACGGCGAAGCGCTCGTCGAACCAGGCGGCGAGGGGCGCATCC
The DNA here is from genome assembly GCA_046590775.1 of Acidimicrobiales bacterium. Taxonomy (GTDB): domain Bacteria; phylum Actinomycetota; class Acidimicrobiia; order Acidimicrobiales; family JAUJNH01; genus JAUJNH01. The sequence goes on along the minus strand of JBKJUI010000327.1, from coordinate 7,375 downwards.
CAGGACGGGGGCGCCGGCTCGAGCGCCCGGATCTCCTCGGTGGGGGTCCACGGGCGGACTGGGCTGAGGCTGGCCTCGGCGGCGCCGCTGCCGTCGATGGCGGCGAGGCCGATGGCGAAGGTCCGGCCCCACATGTCCGAGCGCGGAGGCGGCCGGGGGCGGCGACCGTCGAACAGGTCCTCCCACAGGTCGGGGCCGGTGCCCGCCGGGCCGGCGGTCAGGAGCGTGGGGATGCCGGCCTCGGCGAAGAGGCGGGCCAGCTCCTCCTCGTCACCGTCGAGGCCCGGAGGAGGGGAGGGGGTGCCCGGGAGGTCAAGGGCCTGGAGGAACCGGTCGACCACCACACAGCACGCCGCCCGCCACTCCGGGGTGTAGGAACCCCGGCCGTCGCGGTGGGCGGGGTCGACGTGGCCGAGCCCGAGGTGGGTGAGCACGTGGGCGATCGACCAGATCCAGGCGTGGACGTCGGCTCGGGCCTTGGCGTCGTAGACGAGGCCGCCGTAGGCGTCGATGGCCACGAGGCCGCCGCGGGGGAGCGAGGTGGCCCGGATCCCCCACCCGTCGACCGTGGTCGGGTGGGCTCGTCGCAGGAGGAGGCCGAACAGCCCGTGGGCCCGCACGGCGGCGAAGCCCGCGTCCCGCGCATCGGTGGCCGGGACCGGACGGCGTGGGTCCCTGCCTCGCGACCGGAGCACCGTTACCCGGCGTCGGTCACCTGGACGGCGTCGGGCAGGAAGCGCACCTCGTTCGCCGTCCAGCAGTCGGTCCACGCCGTGCCGAGGACGGCGCCGCAGGCACAGCCCTGGTTCGGGCCCTCCTGCCCGTCGAGGCCGCAGCAGCCACCCGCCTCACCCACCGGACGGACCGCCTCGGGCAGCAGGTCGTCGGGGTGGACGACCACCGACCCATCCGGGGCCAGGACCACCGCGGCCACCGTGGTCCCGGCGCGAGCCCAGCGCTCGAGGGTTCGGGCCGGGGCGCCGAGGACGATCGACCCCGGCGGGAGCGTGGCCGCTCCGCAGACGTTGAGGTCGATCCGGTCAGCCTCGACCACGGCGAGCGGGACGGTGACCGGAGCTGCGCACGAGCGGCAACGAACGACGACCATCGCCCGAAGTATTGCAGCGCAGCGCGAAACCTGTCCGATCGAGCATCCCCGGCCTGAGAGGGCCCTAGCCTTAACGTCACGCCGAGGAGGAATGGCGAGGAGATGGGAAGCCGGCGCTCCAGCTGCGCACACGAGGGCCCGGGACGGCCGTGAAGCGGAACACCGTGCTCGCGCTCGTGCTCTCGGCGATCGCCGTGTCCGCCTGCCTCGGGTGGGTCGCCGGCCGGCGCATCCGCTCGCCGGCTGAGGTCGCCGCCCGCACCGCCCCCCCGAAGGCATCCCTCATCACGGTTCCCCTCGAGAACCGCCGGCTCACGTCCGACGTCGTCACCCGGGGCACCGTGGGCTTCGGCTCGCCGCTCCCGGTCACGCTCCCGGTCTCCACGTTGAAGTCGGGGTCCACCATCATCACGGTGGCTCCGGAGGAGGGGGCCGTCCTCGAGGAGGGGACGGTGGCCATGGCCGTCTCGGCCCGCCCCGTCCTGGTGCTGCAGGGCGACAAGCCCATGTACCGCGACCTGGTCCAGGGGTCGACCGGCGACGACGTCCGCCAGCTCGAGGCGGGCCTGGCCCGGCTCGGCCACCCTCCCGGTCCCGAGGACGGCGTCTTCGACCGCCGCACCCGCAGCGCCGTCGCCAGCATGTACGCCGACGCTGGCTTCGGGCGGGCCAGCGGCGGCGTCCCCGCCGACGAGCTGGTCTTCCTCCCGCAGCTCCCCGCCCGCGTGGCCGAGGCGCCGGCGAAGGCCGGCGCCGTCCCCGACGGACCGGTCATGGCCGTCACCGGGTCGGAGGTCACGGTGGCCGCATCGCTGTCGGCCGAGGACGCCCGGCTGGTGAAGGAGGGGGCGGTCGCCACCATCGAGGACCCCGATCGCGGCCTGCGGGCCACGGGCGCGGTCAGCCAGCTGGCCACGACGCCGGGCACCAACGAGGTCGAGGCCTCCCGCTTCTTCCTCGAGATCCTGCCGAAGGATGCGGCGCCGGCGCTGGTGGGATCGTCGGTCGTGGTGAACGTCGCCGTCTCCAGCACCGAGGGCGAGGTGCTGGCGGCTCCCCTCGCCGCCCTCTCCTCGGCGGCCGACGGCACCACCCGCCTCGAGGTGCAGCGGCCGGACGGCAGCACCAGGGCGGTCACCGTCCGACCCGGCCTCGTGGCCAAGGGGCTGGTGGCCGTCACGCCCGTCGGCGAGACCCTCAACGTCGGTGACCTCGTCGTCGTCGGCGTCAAGCCCACCCGATAGCCCAGGAGGCATGGTGCACCGCAACCGATCACGTTCCAGAGCGCCACGGACGGGGCTGCTGGCCGGGGTTTCCGTGGTCCTGGCGCTGGCTCTGGCGGGCTGCAGCGGCGGAGGCGGCGAAGACGAGACCGGCGGCGACAAGCTGATCGAGGACCAGCTCGGCTTCGACCAGGCCGGCATCCTGCGGCGCCAGACCAAGGTGGAGAACCTGGTCCGCGACTGCATGAAAACCCGCGGGTTCGACTACACGCCGGTCGACCCCGCCGCCCAGCGGGCCGCCCTCGTCGGCTCGGCCACCCTCTCCGAGGAGGACTTCGAGAAGCAGTTCGGCTACGGCATCACCACGCTGCACGAGCAGCGCCGCCGTGAGGCCTCGACGGGGCCGAACGCCACCTACCGGGCCTCACTCGACGCCGTGCAGCGTGCGACCTATGACCAGGCCCTGTACGGCGACAAGCTCGGCGCCACCTTCGCCGTGGCCGTCGACACCGGGAGCTTCGACGGGCTCGGCGGGTGCACCAAGCAGGCCACCGACGGCGCCTTCGGGGGCACCCAGGTGCTCACCGACCTGCAGACCAAGCTTGACGAGCTCGACGCCAGGATCGAGGCCGACCCGAGGATGGTGGCGGCCAAGGCGGCGTGGTCGGGCTGCATGCGCGAGGCCGGCTTCCCGGAGCTGGACAAGCCCGACGAGGTCGACACCTCCCTCCAGGGGAAGCTGGAGGAGATCGTCGGACCGGACGTCCGCTTCGGGGTCGGTGGTCCAGCGAGCGCGGCGCAGTACAACAAGGCGGCGCTCACCGACCTCCAGCGCCAGGAGGTCGCCGTCGTCAAGGCCGACCTCGAGTGCGAGGAGAAGCACATCGCCGACGTCGAGGAGCCGGTGCGCAAGGAGTACGAGCGCACCTTCGCCGAGCAGAACGCTGCGCTCCTGGCCACCGTCCCGCGTGTGTAGGCGACGTGGCGCTGGCTGAGCCGGCGCCCGCGCCGGTGGTCGAGCTGCAGGGGGTGTCGCGCTCCTACGGCGTCGACCCGCCCGTCCACGCCCTCCGCAAGGTCGACCTGTGCATCTCGCCGGGCGAGTGGCTGGCCATCGTCGGCCCATCGGGGTCGGGCAAGTCGACGCTTCTCAACGTGATCGGCCTGCTCGACCGGCCCACGGCCGGCACCTACCGCCTGCACGGTCAGAACGTCGCCGACCTCGACGACCTGGCCCGCGCCGGACTGCGGGCCCGCCACCTCGGCTTCGTCTTCCAGGCCTTCCACCTTCTGGCGCACCGCAGCGTGCTCGAGAACGTCATGCTCGCCGAGCTCTACCGGGGTGAGAGCCGGGCGGGCCGCCCCGAGCGCGCCGCCGCCGCACTCGACCGGGTGGGGATGACCGCCAGGGCCGGGTTCCTGCCCACCCGCCTCTCGGGCGGCGAGCGTCAGCGCGCCGCCATCGCCCGGGCCCTGGTGGGGGAGCCCAGCATGCTCCTGTGCGACGAGCCCACCGGCAACCTCGACTCCGGCAGCTCAGACGCCGTTCTCGCCCTGTTCGAGGAGCTCTCGGCGGACGGGCTGACGCTGGCCGTCATCACCCACGACGCCCACGTGGCCGGGTTCGCCCGGCGGGTGGTGCACATGGTCGACGGGCAGCTCGTGGACGGCCCATGAGAGCGATGAGGCGCGGCCGCCACCGCCAGGCGGCAACGTTTGCCCGGCGACCGCGCCTGGCCGCCCGCGACTTGTTCGACGAGTGCATCGGCAGCCTGGTCGGTCGCCCTGGGCGGGCCGGCCTCACCGTCCTCGGCACGGTCATCGGGGTCGGCGCCCTCGTCGCCACCCTCGGGCTCTCGAAGACGGCGGGCAACCAGATCGTCGGGCGCTTCGACCAGCTGGCCGCCACCGAGGTCGTGGTGACGCCGAAGACCAGCGGCTCGGGCCGGCTGGTCACCGCGCTGCCGTGGGACGGCGAGCAGCGGATGCGCAGGCTCAACGGCGTCACCGCCGCCGGGACGCTGAGCGACGTCGACCTGCGGGGGGAGCTCGTCGGCGGGGTGCCCGTGCAGGATCCCACCGGCCAGGCCCGTTTCGGCCTTCCCGTCCGGGCCGCCTCACCCGGCCTGTTCGAGGCGGTTCGGGCCCGGCTGGCCACCGGTCGGCTCCCCGACGCCGGCCACTCCAGCCGGGGCGACCGGGTGGCGGTCCTCGGGCCCACTGCGGCCGCCCGCTTCCACCTCACCAGGGTCGACACCCAGCCGGCCATCTTCATCGGCGACCGCCTCTACGTCGTCATCGGGATCCTGGAGGGCGTTGGGCGCCAGCCCACGCTGCTCGACAGCGTCGTCATCCCCGAGGGCACGGCCACGCGCGAGTTCGGGCTGACCGCCCCGGGCGCGGTGCAGGTCGAGACGCGCATCGGCGCCGTGGGCCTCATCGCCGGGCAGGCACCGCTGGCCCTGAGCCCCGTCGATCCCACGCTCGTGAAGGTGGCGGCGCCCCCCGAGCCCCGGCGGGTGCGGGCCGGCATCGAGGCCGACCTGAACTCGCTCTTCCTCCTGCTCGGCGGCCTGTCGGTGCTGGTCGGCGCGCTGGGGATCGCCAACGTCACCCTCGTCTCGGTGCTCGAGCGGGTCGGGGAGATCGGCCTGCGCCGCTCGCTCGGCGCGGCGCGCCGCCACATCGCCGCCCAGTTCCTGGCCGAGAGCACCACCCTCGGCCTGGCCGGTGGCATCGTCGGCGCTTCCCTCGGCACCCTGGTCGTCGTGGGCGTGTCCGCCACCCGCTCCTGGACACCGGTCCTCGAGCCGTGGGTGCCGCTCGTGGCGCCCCTCCTGGGTGGCGCCACCGGCCTGCTGGCGGGGCTGTACCCCTCGGTCCGCGCTGCGTCCCTCGAGCCGGCGGAGGCCCTACGGTCCACCATGTGAGCCGTTCCGGGACCACGGGACGGCTGCCCTGGTTCGCCGCCGGCCTCCTCTCGGTCGGTTGCGTCGTGGTCCCCTGCCTGTTCACCACCCGGCTGCGCGACGTCTTCGTCGTCCCGAAGCTGGCCGCGCTGTGGGTCCTGCTCATCGCCGGGCTCGTGCTCGTTGCCGTCAGCCCGCTGGTCGGACAGCCCACGGGCCGACCGCTCCGGTGGTGCCCGGCGGTCGACATCCCCGGCATCTCGTTCGTGGTGCTCACGGTGCTCGCCACCGCGTTCTCGACGGACCGGCACCAGAGCCTGTTCGGCGAGCGCCTCCAGTACCAGGGCCTCCTGATCGTGTTCCTGTACGGCGGCCTGTTCCTGCTGGCCCGCCATGTGATCGTCGACGCCCGGAGGCTGACGCTCCTCTTCAGCGGCATCACCGCCGGGGCGGTGGTGGTGGCCGGCTACGCCCTCCTCCAGAAGGCGGGGCTGGATCCGTTCTGGAAGGGCTTCCTGCCCGACGGGCGGGTCTTCTCCACCTTCGGTCAGCCCAACGCCCTTGCGGCCTACCTGGTGATCGCCCTCCCCCCCGCGTGCCACCTGGCGCGGGTCACGCGGGGGGCCGCTCGAGCCGTGGTCTCCGTGGCGACCGCCGGGATCGTGGGGGCGCTGCTCCTGACGCTGAGCCGGGGTGGCCTCGTCGGCCTGGTGGCGCTGACGATCGTCCCGCTCGGGGTCCTCCTCAGGCGACGGCTGGCGTCCGCCGTCGCCGGAGTTGTCGTGGTGGCCTCGGCCGGTGCCCTGTCCGTGCCGGCGGTCCGCTCCGCCTTCTCCTCGCTCTCCCCTCGCCGTGGTGGCCAGGGCCAGCTCTCCGCCGAGAACCACCTCGACCAGTGGCGCGTGGCGGGGCGGATCGCCCTGGACCACCCGCTGCTCGGCACCGGCCCCGAGACGTTCCCCGACGTCTTCCCCCGCTTCAGCCGCGACGTCCTCTCGCCTGAGCGGGCCGTCTACTTCGACGCCTTCCGGGTGGAGAGCGCCCACAACGTGTACCTGACCATGGCGGCCAACACCGGCCTCCCGACGCTCCTGGCCTACCTCGTCCTCGTTGGGGCCGTCCTCGTCCTCATGATCCGCATGGCCGGCTCGGCGGAGGACGAAGGTCTCCGGCTCGGCCTCTTGGCGCTCGCCGCCGCCGCCCTCGGCCACCTGGCCACCGACGGGTTCATGAGCGCCGAGGTGACGAGCACCGGGCTGTTCTGGATCCTGCTCGGGGCCGGGATCGGCATCGGAACCAGCCCCAGCCACGCCGAGGAGGCGGAAAGTGATTCGCGAATCACCGCGAGTGGTAGGTTCCACCTGCGCCGCGCGGGGCGGCGCGCAGCACCTCCGGGGCCCCCCGCACGATGAAGACGGGGTGAACTGATGGGTGATGCAAGCGCGACGGTCGGCCGACCGAAGTCGACTCGTGTGCTGTGGCCGGTCCTGCTGGCCGTGCTGGCCGTCGTCGGGCTGGTGGCGAGCGTGCGAATCGGCCTCACCAGCGTCGGGGCGGCGGAGTGCCCGCCGATCAGCCCAGGGGTCAGCCCACCGGTCAGCCCGCCGATCAGCTGCCCGATCACCCCGCCGGTCTCGACCACGACGACCCTGCTCCCGACGACGACGACCCTGCCGCCGACGACGACGACGCTGCCGCCGACGACGACCACCACGATCTTCACCCAGCCACCGGCCATCACCAGCGGCCCGGTCACCTCGTTCACGGCCGGCAGCCCCGGGTCGTTCACGTTCACCGCCACGGGCACCCCGACGCCGACCTTCAGCATCACCGGCGCCCTGCCGGCCGGCGTCACCTTCAACCCGGCCACCGGCGTCCTCAGCGGCACGCCCGCCTTTGGCACCGCCGGCAGCTACCCCCTGACCGTCACCGCCTCCAACGGCGTGACGCCGAACGCCGTCCAGTCGTTCACCCTGGTCGTCATCCTTCCCCAGGGCTATCGCCTGGTGGCCTCTGACGGTGGGGTGTTCGCCTACGGCGGCTCCCAGTTCTACGGCTCGACCGGCAGCGTGCGCCTGAACCAGCCGATGGTCGGGATCGCCCCGACGACCACCGGTGGCGGCTACTGGCTGGTG
>JBKJUI010000323.1:0-7935 GCA_046590775.1 Acidimicrobiales bacterium | reverse complement strand
CGGCGATGTCGGTGGCCAGCACGACCTTGCGGCGGCCCGCCGGAGCCGGCTGCAGGGCGGCGTCCTGGTCGGCCGCCCGCAGCGCCCCGAACAGGGGCCGCACGTCGGCGTCGAGAGGACCGAGCAGGCCCTCGACCCGCCGGATCTCCCCGGCTCCCGGCAGGAAGACCAGGACGTCGCCCGTCGGCTCGTCGCGAAGGGCCTGCTGCACCGCAGCGGCCACGGCTGGCTCCAGGCGGTCCCGCTGGCCCCCGCGCTGGCGCGGCCCGCTCTGGGGGGCTCGCGGCACCCACCGCACCTCGACCGGGTGGGCCCGACCCTGGCTGGCCACGATCGGCGCCGGCCCGTCCTCGCCGCCCAGCAGACTGGCCACCTTCTCCCCGTCGAGGGTGGCCGACATCACCAGCAGCCGGAGGTCGGGGCGGATCGAGGCCCGCAGGTCGAGGGCCAGGGCCAGGCCGAGTTCGCCCTGCAGGTTGCGCTCATGGTGCTCATCGAAGATCACCAGGCCGGTGCCGGGCAGCTCGGGATCGTGCTGCAGCCGGCGGGTGAGCACGCCCTCGGTCACCACCTCGACTCGGGTGGCCCCGGAGACCCTCCGCTCGTCGCGCGTGGTGAAGCCGATCGTGGCGCCCACCTCCTCGCCGAGCAGGAAGGCCATGCGCCTGGCGGCCGCTCGGGTGGCCAGCCGTCGCGGCTCGAGCACCACGATCCGGCGGCCGGCCAGCCACGGCTCCTCGAGGAGCCGCAGCGGCACGATGGTCGTCTTGCCCGCTCCGGGCGGCGCCTGCAGCACGGCTAGCCCCCGTCCGGCCAGCGCGGCGCGCAGCGCCGGGACGGTCTCCTCGACGGGAAGGCCGGTGGCGGCGGTCATCACGCCTGCCAGTCTGACGACCCGGCGAGGGCACCGAACCCGTAGCGCTCGGGCGGCCATAGGTTGCGGTCATGGCAGAGAAGATGGAGCACCGCCGTCTGGGCAGGTCCGGCCTCAAGGTGAGCGTCCTCTCCTTCGGGTCGTGGGTGACGTTCGGCCCCCAGCTCGAGGGAGGTGGGGCGGCCGAGTGCATGCAGGCCGCCTACGACGGCGGGGTCACGTTCTTCGACAACGCCGAGGCCTACGCCGGCGGCGAGTCGGAGCGGATCATGGGCCAGGCCATCGCCGAGCTGGGCTGGCCCCGTCACTCCTACACCGTGTCGACCAAGGTCTTCTGGGGGATCGACGAGGGCCCGAACACCCGGAGCACGCTCAACCGCAAGTACCTGCTGCACGCCATCGACGGCTCCCTCGAGCGCTTCGGCCTCGACTTCGTCGACCTGCTGTACTGCCACCGCCCCGACCCGGAGACCCCCATCGAGGAGACGGTCTGGGCGATGAGCGACATCATCGACCGGGGCGCCGCCCTCTACTGGGGCACGTCGGAGTGGAGCGCGGATGAGATCCGGGCGGCGTGCGACGTGGCCGAGCGCCACCACCTCCGCAAGCCCGTGGTCGAGCAGCCCCAGTACCACCTGTTCGAGCGGCGCAAGGTCGAGCAGGAGTACCTCCGCCTCTACGAGGACGAGGGCATCGGCCTCACCACGTGGAGCCCGCTGGCCAGCGGCCTCCTCACCGGGAAGTATCTCGACGGCGTGCCCGAGGGCAGTCGCGGCGCTCTGCCCGGCTACGAGTGGCTGCGGGGGATGCTCACCGACGAGGACGCCAACGCCAAGGTCCGCCGCCTCAAGTCGATCAGCGACGAGCTGGGCTGCACCCTGGCCCAGCTGGCCATCGCCTGGTGCGCGGCCAACCCCCGGGTGTCCAGCGTGATCACCGGCGCCAGCCGGGTCTCCCAGGTGCACGAGAACCTGAAGGCGGCCGAGGTCCTCCCCCTCCTCACCTCCGACGTGCTCGCCCGCATCGACGAGGCCACTGGGGTTACCGGGCGGTAACCAAGAGGGCTAACGTTGGTGAGGTTGCTCGGTTAGCGCCGTCGAGGAGGTCGCAATGCCCGGTTCGGTCATCGTCGCTGGGGCCCGCACGCCGATCGGCAGGCTGAGCGGGGGCCTGGCCGCCTTCTCGGGCTCCGACCTCGGCGGCTTCGCCATCCGGGCCGCGCTCCAGCGGGCGGGCGTGGCCCCCGAGGACGTCCAGCACGTCCTGATGGGCCAGGTGCTGATGGCCGGCGCCGGCCAGATCCCGGCCCGCCAGGCGGCGGTGAGGGCAGGCATCCCGATGAGCGTCCCGGCGTGCACGGTGAACAAGGTGTGCCTGTCCGGCCTCAACGCCCTGTACCAGGCCGACCAGATGATCCAGGCCGGCGACGCCGACATCGTGGTGGCCGGCGGCCAGGAGTCGATGACCAACGCCCCGTACCTCCTGCCGGGCGCCAGGGCCGGCCTGCGGCTGGGCGACGCCACCGTGGTCGACTCGATGATGCTCGACGGCCTCACCGACGCCTTCGACCGGGTGTCGATGGGTCTGTCCACCGACCGGCACTCGGCCTCGGCGCAGATCAGCCGGGCCGCTCAGGACGAGCTCGCCGCCCGCAGCCACGAACGGGCGGCGGCCGCCATGAAGGACGGTCGCTTCGACGCCGAGATCACGCCGGTCGAGGTGCCGCAGCGCAAGGGCGACCCGCTGGTGGTCAGCGAGGACGAGGGCGTCCGCCCCGGCACCACGGCCTCGTCCCTCGGCGGCCTGCGCCCGGCCTTCGACAAGGAGGGCACCATCACCGCCGGCAACGCCAGCCAGATCAGCGACGGCGCCGCCGCCCTGGTCGTCATGTCGCCGGCCGAGGCCGAGCGGCGGGGCGCCACGGTCCTGGCCGAGATCGTGGCCTACGGCATGGTGGCCGGACCCGACAACAGCCTCCTGACCCAGCCCTCCCGGGCCATCGCCAAGGCGCTCGCCAAGGTCGACCTCGGGGTCCAGGACCTCAGCCTGTTCGAGCTGAACGAGGCCTTCGCCGCCGTCGGCCTGGCCTCGATGGATGACCTTGGCATCACCGACGAGGTCACGAACGTGAACGGCGGGGCCATCGCCCTCGGCCATCCCATCGGCGCCTCCGGCGCCCGCCTCGCCCTGACGCTGGCCCTCGAGCTGCAGCGACGGGGCGGCGGTGTCGGCGCCGCCGCCCTGTGCGGCGGCGGCGGCCAAGGAGACGCCTTGATCCTCAAGGTCGGCTGACCGGCTGGGCCATGATTCGGCCCAGCCGTGGTCGCCACTCGGTCAGGTCAGGGTCGCTCGCTCCCGGTGTAGCGGAAGATCCACAGCCCGCTGTCGCGGTCGCTCATCAGGATGAGCGGGCGCTTGGCGTTGTTGCGGCCCCGGCCCTGGTCACGCTCGTTGATCGAGCACTGGCCGGCGCACAGCGGGAACACGCCCCAGAAGTCGCTCCCACCCTCGGCGATGTAGTGCCCGACCTCGGTGATGCCCCCCGGCCCGAAGGTGGCCACCCGGAGCCCGGCCGAGTACCACGAGAAGTAGGCCAGGTCCTTCTTCTGGCGAGGGTCGGTCTTTACCTCGTGCACCGTCAGGTTGCCGAAGCCGTCGGCCTTGGTGGGGTCAAGCGCCTCGGGGATGGCGTAGGTGTCGATCTCGGCCAGGGTCTTGGCGTCCTGCAGGTGGGCGTAGCCCCAGCCGTCGAAGACGCCGCCGTCGGCCCGGAGCCTGGAGCCCGCGGTACCGATGGCAGGCAGGTCCCCTCCCGAGGCGAAGCCCTCGGGCGGGGAATACGCCGGGGCGTCCCCGAACAGCAGGTGCATGGCGCGGTGGCCTATGCAGATCGCCGCCGCCGTGCCCGCGATCGGGCTGCCCTGGCCGCCGCAGAGGAACGCGTCGGGCAGCAGCCCGTTGCGGCTGCCGGCGTGGCTGTTGCCGATCGCGACGACCGAGTACCCGGCGAGCTCGCCGGTGACGATCTTGTCGGAGAAGAAGCAGGAGCCGCGGCTGAAGACGATGATCTGGTTGGCACTGGTCGCCGCCGGCACCTCGGCGCGGTCAGACACACCGTTGCCGTTCAGGTCCGCGTCGCAGCCGGACCCGCCGAACACCGTCGGCCCCTCGACGCCGGTGTCCGGCAGGTCGGGGGTGAAGCCGAACTCGCCGCAGCCCGTCGCCCCGGCATCGGGCCCCGAGGTGATCTCGCACAACGTTCGCGTCGGGGAGAAGTCCTCGTCGGTGGAGATGACGTAGTCGCCGTCCTGGTCCCAGTAGCTCTGGTGGCTGTTGCCCTCGGGGATCTGGAAGCCGGTCTCGGGGTCCGGTGAGGTGAAGTCGGAGTCGGTGACGAACACCGGGTTGGCCGGGTTGTCGATGTTCAGCAGCACCTGGCCGGCGTCCCAGTACGAGACCAGCAGCATGTTGTGGCCGCCGATGACCTTCTGCTGCATGTCGTGGTGAAAGACGCTGTCGCCGTTGGCGTAGCTGCCCTGGGCCCCGGGCCAGTCAGCGAGGCCCCGCTCGCTGACCAGCACGGCCGGGCCGCTGCCGGCCAGCACGGCGGTGAGGTCGAAGATGTCGACGTCCTGCAGCTCGTTGTCCTGGGTCACGGCGTAGGCCTTGCCCTGCCAGGCGAAGCCCTGCACCGAGTGGGTGCTGTGGAAGGTCTGGTTGGGCACGGCCGGGGTGGTGTCGCCGTACTGGCCGAGGTTCACCGCGGCTGTCGGCGTCGTCACGTCCCACACCGAGAAGCCCGAGACGGCCGGCAGGTTGGCGTCACAGGTCTCGTTGTTGTGCAGGAGGATGTGCCGGCCACCGACGTTCATGACATGGATGCCCTCGCCCTGGTAGCTGTTGGGCTCGGAGGGGAGGAAGTTGACCTTGGTGGGGGCGGCAGGGTTCGACACGTCGACCACGTGGACACCGGTGCCGGTAGCGCCGGGGCGGCCCGCGCACTCGGGTTGCCAGGCGTTGAGGTAGGCGTAGTTGCCGAAGGCGCCGACATCGGCGATGCCACCCTCCAAGTTCGTCAGTTGCAGCTTCCCGACCAGATCGACGTTCTTGCTCGACGCCGGCAGGTGCCCGGCGGTATCGCCGTGCTGGCCGCCGGCACCGGCACCGACGTCGATGGGGTCCTCGGCCGGGCCGTGGTCAGGATCGGCGAGCGCCGCCGAGGAGGGGATGATGAGGCTCACGGCAGCAACGATGCCGAGCCCACGAGAGGTCCACGCCCGCATTGGCTTCGTCCGATCTCGGCTCGGGCACCCGCCGACCCATTCATACGGATACACCAAATAGGGGACGGGATCAACCGTTATCTGCAGATGGACGGTCGGTGGGTCAGTCGAGCTCTCGACGGCCCTCGAGGGCCCGGCCCAGGGTCAGCTCGTCGGCGTACTCGAGGTCGCCGCCGACGGGGAGGCCGCTGGCCAGCCTCGTGACCTTCACGCCGAGCGGCTTCAGCTGACGGGAGAGGTACATCGCCGTGGCCTCGCCCTCCAGGTTGGGGTTGGTGGCCAGGATCACCTCGTCGATCCCCTCGGAGCCGAGGCGGGCGTACAGCTCCTTCACCCGAAGCTGGTCGGGGCCGACGCCCTCCAGCGGGTTGATGGCGCCACCAAGGACGTGGTAGCGGCCGCGGTACTCGCCGGTGCGCTCGACGGCGACGATGTCGCGCGGGTCCTCGACCACGCACACGAGGGTGGGGTCACGGCGAGGGTCGCTGCAGTAGTCGCACTCCTCGGCCTCGGTGACGTTGAAGCAGAGGCGGCAGAACCGGATGCGCTCCTTGACCGTGACGATGGCCGCGGCGAGCCGGCCGGCGTCCTGGGCCGGAACCTTCAGCAGGTGGAAGGCGATGCGCTGGGCGGACTTGGGGCCGATCCCGGGCAGCCGGCCGAGCTCGTCGATCAGCTCCTGGACGGGGAGGGCGTAGATCCCCGCCACTAGGAGCCGGGCAGCATGCCGCCCAGGCCACCGAGGTCCCCGAGAGCCTCGGTGTGGACGTTGTTGGCCTGGGTGACGACGTCCCGCAGGGCGGCCAGGACCAGGTCCTCGAGCATCTCCACGTCGTCGGGGTCGACGGCGTCCGGGCGCACGTGGACGGCCCGGAACTCGAGGCCGGCGGTCGCCTCGATGCGCACGGCACCGCCTCCGGCCACGCCCTCGACCACGGTCTCCGCCGCCTGGGCCTGGGCGTTGGCCAGCTCGGCCTGCATCTCCTGGGCCGCCTGGAGCAGGCCGGAGAGGTCGCCGCCACCCCCGAGCAGCGCGGCCATAGGGTCGACGAGCACCTCGGGCGGCGCCGCCCCCGGCTGTGTCGTCTGGTCGGCCGGGATGACGGCCGGGCTGACGCTGGTCGTCTCGTCGGAAGGCTCGGGCTCGGGCATGGTTCAGGGCACCTCTTCTATACCGGGGAACGCCTGCATGAGGCGCTCGTGGGGATCGGTGGCGGTGGCGGGCGGGGCGTCGACGAGCTGGGTGATGTCGATCTGCTCCTCCTCGGCCCGGGAGCCGCCCGCCGAGGGCGAGGGGGCCTCGACCGGGGCCGAGCCGACGGTGATGCGGACGGGCACCGGGCGCCCGAAGCGGGCGGCGAGGGCGACCTCGACCTCGCTCCGGCGGGCCTCGCAGTCGGCCTGGAGGAAGCGGTTCTCGACGGCGAGCACCACGGCGGTGTCGACGGCCACGACGCGGGCCGTGGAGAAGCGGCTGCGCACCGCCGGCTTCACCTGGCCGAGCACGGCCTCCCACGCCGCCGCCACCTCGCCAGCCGAGGGCAGCAGGGCCGAGGCCACGCCGGCGGCAGCCAGGTCGGCCGCGGCCGGGGCCGCCGCCTGGCTGGGGTCGGCCGAGGCGGTGGCCGACGGCCCAGTGGCGGCCTCGGGCGCGGGCTTTGGCGGAGGTTGCGGGCTGGGCCGTGCCGCCGGCGGGGCGGAAGGCTGGCCGGCCGTGCCCTTCAGGGCCCCCAGGGTCCTGCGCACCGAGGCGGGCCCGGTGACGTCAGCAGCAGGCGCAGGGGCCGGCGGGTCACCCACCGGTGGGGCGGCCGTCGGGGCCCCAGCCGCCGGAGCATGCGCAGTCGCACGCCGCTCGTCGGCCGCCCGCTCGAGGTGCTCGATCCGCTCGACGAGGGCGGCGGGCGAGGTGTCGAGGTCGGCCCGGGCGACCCGCACCAGCGCTACCTCGAGGGTGACCCGGGGGTCGACCGACTCGCGCAGCTCGACGAGCGCCTCGCCCACCACCTCGATGGCCCGCGTGGCCGCCGCCGGGCCGAGGCGCTTGGCCTGGTCGGCGATGCGGTCCCGCTCGTCCATGAGGCAGTCGACCAGGTCGGGCGCCAGCACCGAGAGGAAGCACAGCCGGAGGCGCTCGACCAGCTCGGCCCCGAGGCGGCGGGGGTCGCGCCCGGCCCGCATGCCGGCGGCCACGGCCACCAGGACCGCCCCGGCGTCGCGGGCGATGAGCGCCTCGACCAGGTCGTCGACCACCGGCGCCTCTTCCCGCAGCCCACCGGCCGAGGCCACCTGCTCGAGCACGCTGAGCGTGTCGCGGGCCGAGCCCCGGCCGTCACGGACCACCGCAGCCAGGGATCGATCGTCGAGCTGGATCCCGGCAGAGCCCACGACGTCGGAGACGAGCGTGCTGAGCACGTCGACGTCGAGCAGGCGGAACTCGAAGTGCTGGGTGCGGCTGCGCACCGGCACGGCCACCTTCTCCGGGTCGGTGGTGGCCAGCACGAACACCACGTGCTCGGGCGGCTCCTCGAGGGTCTTCAGCAGCGCGGTGCCCGCCTCGGAGGTGAGCTGGTGGACCTCGTCGAAGATGTAGACCTTCTTCTCGCCGGGGGCCCCGATGACGGTGCCGGCGATGATCTCGCGCACCCGGTCGATCCCCCGGTTGCTGGCGGCGTCGAGCTCGACCACGTTCATGCTGCCGCCGTCGCGGATGGCCGTGCACGACGCCGCCAGCAACCGGGGGATCGACCGGGTGCGCGAGATCATCGCCGGCACCGT
>JBKJUI010000233.1:0-2638 GCA_046590775.1 Acidimicrobiales bacterium | reverse complement strand
GACGGAACGAGGAGGAGAAGCAGGCCGGCGGCGATCAGCAGGGACCAGACGGGGGAGCGGGAGGCGCGCCGAGCCGAGGCTGGGGTCGTCGCCGCACTCGGGATGGCGCTGGCACCGGGCGCAGCGGCGGCCGGCGTGGCAGGCCCGGGCGCCGACTCGGGCGGCGGGGCCACGGGCGGCTTGGGCATCCTCGGCGTGGCCCGGGTGGGGTCGAAAGCCACCCATCCCACCCCGCGCAGCCATGCCTCGGCCCAGGCGTGGGCGGCCGACGGGAGGACGGAGATCGGGGCGCCTTCGCGAGCCAGCTCCGGGGCGACGCGATACCCGACGACGACCCGAGAGGCGATCCCCTGCGCCCGGGCCACGACGGCGAAGGCGGCGGCGAACTGCTCGGCCGAGCCGACCCTGGCCGGCCTGCCGCTTACGGGTCGCGGGCTGAGCGGGGCGAGCAGATCGGTGAGGGCGGAGAGACTGTGGCCGGACGGGGCCTCTACGTCGTAGCCGAACTGGTCGGAGCGCAGCTCCGTCTCCAAGGTCTGGAGCAGGGCGTAGCGGCCGGTGCCCGAGGGGGCCAGGCTGCCGGCGAAGCGGCGTACCTCCGGCGGCCAACCCTCCGGAGGAGGCAGGCTCAGCTGGTCGACCGCAGCGTCATTGCCGGATCGGGCCGCTCGCAGCTGCTCGTCGGTGGGCATCGGCACCGGCGAGGTGACCTCGTAGCGGAAGCCGTTCTGAGGTCGGACGCGCGACGCCACCATCCCGCCGATGGCGTCGACGGCCAGGTCGGAGCCGGCAGCCCGAGCGGGACGCTCGAGGGCCGGGACGAACGAGGTGGGATAGGCGCCGAGCTCGTAGTGCTGGTCGACGGCTGCGGTCCCAACGGGGCTCTCCGGCCCGGGGATCACGCCGTCCACCGCCGGCGCGAACTTCGCTCGGGTCCCCCACACGGCGCCGTCGAACTGCTCGAGCACGGCGATGGGGACACGGTCGATCTCGAGGTTCGCGGGTACACCGGTGAAGCGGACGGTGAACAGCGGGTCTCCGGAAGGATCGTTGAGCTGGCCCCGGACCCGGGACAGGGGGCTGATGGCCTCGTCGATGTCCACGGGAGGCACATAGCGGTCGTGGAGGTCGACCCGGCGGGACTCGCTGGTGAGCGGGATCGTGGTGGCGCCGATGACACCTACGGCCCCGAGGACGGCGGCGGTCAGGGCGCCCGCCGCAAGCCTGCCCACCCGGGCCGGGCCCACCGGGGCCGCGCCCGGCGGGGTGGCCGAAGCGGGCGCAGGCTGGCGAACGCCGACGCGCCGCCGTTGGGTTCGCACGAGGATTGTCACCAGGCCGAGGCCGACGAAGGTGGCGGGGACCACGAGCGAGGACGGCGGCTGGTGGCCGGTGAAGGCCAGCGCAACCGTGTAGGAGGCGAAGGGCGCGGCGATCAACGGGCTCCCCCACCGGGTCCG
The DNA here is from genome assembly GCA_046590775.1 of Acidimicrobiales bacterium. Classification (GTDB taxonomy): domain Bacteria; phylum Actinomycetota; class Acidimicrobiia; order Acidimicrobiales; family JAUJNH01; genus JAUJNH01. The sequence goes on along the minus strand of JBKJUI010000233.1, from coordinate 1,178 downwards.
TGACGCCAGCTCGGCCCCGATCATCCCGGCCAGCCAGGCCAGGGCGACCGGGACGACGGCCAGGCGGGGCGTGGGCACCACCGGCGGAACCGCACCGAGCAACGGGGCCCACCCCCCCGTGACCGCATCCCAGACGGCGGCCAACCTGGAAGGGCGCGGCCAGCCGACCCGGAAGACGGCGAGGCACAGGTAGGCGAAGAAGGCGATCCCGTGGGCGGCCAGGGCGATCGGCAGCGAGCGTCGGCGCAGGACGGCGGCCAGGACGAGGGCTACGCCGACCGCGCCGGCGGCCCAGGCCAGCGGCCGACGGCCCGTGAACAGCGCGTCGAAGGGCGCCACGGAGCCGACCGCCAGAGCGGCCACCAGGGCCGCCGTGGCCAGAGATGCCGCCGCCGGACGGATCCGGGCAATCATGACCTTCGCCTGGCCGTCCACAGGTCGGCGAGCTCCGCCGCCGATGCGGCGGCGATGTCCACGATGCCGCCACCGGCGGGGAGCCGCTCGGCCGGGTCGGGGTCGAGGCGGGCCAGCGTCACCTTCTCGAACCGGTTCTGCACGGCTCGAAGCCGGTCGAGCTTGCCGGGCGGTGGGCGGCCGCTGACGATCCCGACCGACACGCCCTGGCCGGGACGGGGACCCATGCCCAAGAGGGCGTCGAGCCCACCATCGCCCGCCGACGCCTGCACCAGGGCCAGCTGGTCGAGCACCTCGACGAAGCCGTTTCCGGTGGGGTCGACCAGCACCGACACCCCGCCCGTGGTGCGGAACTCGGTGGGAAACCGGGACCGGGCCGCAGCCGCCACCAGGGAGGCGGCGACCCGCACCGCCTCCTCGAAGGCGTCACCGACATACGAGCCGGCCGCAGTGTCGAGCACGATCAGCAGGCGGGGCTCGCTGGTGATGACCGTGTGGCGGACCATGAGGGTGCCGGTCCGGGCCGAGGACCGCCAGTGGATCATCCGAGGGTCGTCGCCCGCGACCCACTCGCGCAGGCTGTGGAAGGCCACACCGCCCTGCGGGGAGGCCGAGCTGGTGGGGCCGTCGAAGGTCTCGGCTCGCCCGGTGGGGATGGTCGGCATCTGGTGGAAGCGGGGATGGACCCACAGCACTGAGTTGGTGTCGTGCCGCTGGGCCGCGGTGACCAGCCCGAGCGGGTCGGCGCGGGCGATGAGCAGCGG
>JBKJUI010000166.1:0-10926 GCA_046590775.1 Acidimicrobiales bacterium | reverse complement strand
CACCCATCGGGCCCACCGACCAGCAGACCTGGGCGGCCTGGGCCCATCGGCCGCGTCCGCGGTCGGGGAGGACGGCCGTGGCGACGACCTCGTGCTCGGCGCCGTCGGCGCTCACCTCGGCCCGCAGCTCGAAGCGCCGCTCACCCGGGCTGGCCAGGACGCGGAGGCGGGCGGTGCGGAACGGGCGGTACCCCCAAGTGGGGTGGGTGATGGCACCCACGACGGGAACCCCGTCGCTCGGGTCAGCGGCGAAGGCGGCGAGGTCGGTGGCCTGGACCACGGCGAACAGGCGTGATGGTCCGGCTGCGCCGTGCTCCCCCGCCACCGGCACCAGGGGGCCGTCCAGCCGGATCGTGACGCGAGCACCGGGGGCGGGGACGGCCGTGGCCGTGACCTCCCCGTGCAGGTCGACCCCTTCCTCCGCGGCTGGGGACGCCAGGTAGGCCTGCGCATCGCGGTAGCCCATGGCCACCAGGGTCTCGGTGTCGATGCGGCCGAGCAGCAGGTCGGGGTCGAGGGGCAGCGGCACGAGCGGGGTGACGACGTGGACCGTGACCGGCTCGGTCGAGCCCAGCACCGCCTCGCCGCGCTGCCGCCGCTCGTTCAGCTCGGCGATCCGCTCGAGCTCGCCGAACAGGGCGCTGTTGGCCGAGAGCTCGATCATGTGGACGTACTGCTCGAGCGCGCCGTCGCCGAAGCGGGGCGTGTTCCCGATGCACCAGGCCACCCACAGCTCGGTGCAGCCGCGCCGCACGCCCTCCCAAAGGTTGGCGTCCTGGATCCACACGGCGTCGGTCCAGGTGCGACCTCCGGCCTCGACGGCCGGCATGACGATGGGCAGCGAGACCCCGGCCACGAGGCGGGGCCGGTCGATCTCGTCGTGGGGGATGGCCACGCACCGCTTGGCTCCGAAGTCGGCGACGTTGAACGAGCCGGTCATCGAGGTGGCGGCGCGGATGCGGGCCAGGTCGATCCCCAGCTTCGGCAGCACGTGACGCTCGATCCCGCCGGCGCCGCCCATGGCCCGCCACGACGTGGGCGACCGGAGGTACTCCCGCAGCGGGAGCGTCGACATGAACCGGCGCACGTCGAGGGCCCGCCACCGCTCGCCGAGCTCGCCCGGCGCCACCCCCGAGAGGAGCATCCCCAGGTTGAAGATCCCACCTGAGGTGCCGTCGCCGTGGCGGAAGGCCAGCCCGGCCTCGTCCAGCGCCTGCACCACGCCGGCCTGCCAGGCCACCCGGATGCCCCCGCCGGCCAGGACCAGCGCCCGATCCCCTTCGGGCGCCACCTCAACCCCGAGCGTCGACGAGCAGCTTGGCGAGCAGCGCGGCCGAGAGGCCGTCGATGGCGGCGACGGCGACCGCCTGGCGCCCGAGGCGCCCGGACCGCACACCGAGGGAGATGGCGGTCGCCGCCCCCAGCTTCTGGGCGAACGCCCAGCGCAAGGCTATGTCCGACGGCGGATCGGAGCGCACGCCGTCGACCAGGAGCCCGCCCGACGCCATCATGAACATCCCGACGACCTGGGAGAAGAACAGCCCCGGCTCTCGCCGACGGGCCCCCAGCAGCAGAAGGACGAGCCGGGGGGCGACGACGAGGCCAGCCCCGCTGGCCGCCGTCATGACGCCGATGGCCCCGGCCAGCCTCGCCTCCTGGCGCACCGTCACCGCCGGGCCTTGATGGCGAGCGCCACGAACCACGAAGCCATGGCCACCCACTCGGCGATCCAGACCCCGAAGCGGATCGTGTTGAGCCGGATCCACAGTCGCAGGAGGCGCGAGAACTCGGCCGCGTCGACGCCCTTCTTCATCTTCTGGTTGACCGGGTAGATGGGGAGGAAGAACGCCGTGGCGATCACGGTCAGGACGGTGTAGGCGAGCGGCGCGTAGCGGTAGCCGCCCTGGTCCCACTCGGCCACGGTGAGGACGATGCCGCCGACGAACATCAGGATGCTCTGGAACGTGAAGGTCAACGTGGCCCGCCTGACCTGGGCGCCCATGCGCTCGTCGTAGCTGGCGGCGGTGATGGACCCGGCTCCCGGGAACTGGAAGAACACCAGCGAGAACCCTGCGCCCACGTAGATCGTGGCCATCAGGAGGAGCGCAGCGGCGAGCCAGGCGGTGGCGGAGGGGCTCATCGGCTCATCGGCCCGAGGCCGACGGCGGCGCCAGCCAGCTCTGGTCGTTGGGGAGGCCGACGACGCTCTCGATCCCCTCGGGCAGGTGGTCAGGGTCGAGCGGGGTCTTGGAGGTGAGGAGCCAGCCCTCGAAGTGGTCGTCGAGCGCGCCCGAGACGTGCGGCAGGGTCAGGGTGAGGAGGGGTTTGCTGGCGATGTCCAGCTTCCGCAGCGGGTCCATGCGGGGGTGGTCGCCCAGCAGCAGCTGGCCCTTGGCCGTCGGCCCGAAGCCGATCTCGACCTGGCCCGAGAAGTAGATGGTGGACTTCATGAGCAGGCCGCGGAACTGGCAGTAGTTGACGGCCCCGAAGTGCTTGAGCGGGATCTTCGGGCCCTTCTGGGGACGCTGGACGCTGATGCGCATGCACAGCTTCCCGTCGAGGTCGTACTGGCTCGACATCTCCCGGTCGTCGACCCGGAAGTCGAGGTTGGCCTGGTGCTTGGGCATCCCCCAGATGCCCTTGCCGCCCTTGACCGACACGATCGAGCTGACCGGGAGGTCCCACACGTACTGGCCGACCCGGCTCCAGCCTTGGAACACCACGGTGGGCAGGAGCGGCCGGGGCCGGTGGCCCTGGGTGACCGCCAGGGCGATGGAGTACTCGACGTACGGACCGATGTCAGTCCTCCGGTAGTCGATGACGGTGACGAGGAGCAGCGCCCGCCCGCCGGGCAGCCGGACCAGCTGCAGCTCCTCGCCCGGCACCAGCTCGGCCGCGGCGTCGGCGTCGACCGTGAAGCCGGCCAGCAGCACGGGGCAGTCGATCGAGTCGACCGGGATCGTGAAGGGGATGCCGTCGGCCATGGCGTGGTGGCCGGCCAGTCGCTGCTGGCGCTTGGGCAGGCTCATCGGGAGAGCTCCTCCAGGATCACGGGGTAGGTGTCGTGCACGGCGTTCCGGCCGAAGAGCACGTCGAGGTGGCCGTAGCCGGGAATCCGGTGGAGCGAGTGGTAGCCGGGACGGTGGCCGTCGAGGAAGGCGAAGGTGCGCTCCTGGCTCTCCGGCAGGAAGCACTTGTTGTTCTCGCCGGCCAGCAGCGCGAAGCGGGCGTCGGTCTGCGGCGGCTGGGCCACGCTCGATCGGGGTAGCTGCGGGAAGCGCTCACCGGTCACCAGGTGGCCGCGCACCACCGAGTCGCGCATCTGGAGGAAGAACGAGAACGGCACGTCGGCGAACTCGAAGTCGATCCAGTCGTGGGTCTCGTCGGAGATGTTGTCGTGCGACCACAGGGCCGGGAACCCGGCGCCGTAGGTGAAGCTGACCATCCGGCACACGGTGTGGCCGCACTCCCGGTGGGTGAGGCGCACGAAGCCGACCACGGCCCGGGCCCGCAGGTCGGACGGCGGGTCGAGGGCCCACCGTGGGCTGACGTACGGCATCAGCTTGGCGAACTGCGGGACGACGGCCTGGATCTTCACCCGGGCCAGCGGCGAGACCACGGGGTGGAGCGACATGGCGTTCGACACGATGGTGTCGACCTTCGGCAGCAGGCCCGACACCGCCGAGAGCACGAAGCTGGACGACCCCTGGCAGTGGACCACCGCCTTCAGGGTGTCGGCGCCGGTCTGGGCGAGGACGGTGTCGACCGCCGCCGGGTGGTCGTGCACGGCAGCGTCGTCGAGGGTCCACTCGTTCGGCGGCACGTCGATGCTGGCCCGCCAGTTCTCGAGCCACACGTCCCACCCCTCGGCCACCAAGGCGTCGACCAGGGTCGTGGGCTCGGGGGGACGGAAGATGTCAGCCCGCACCCCGGCGCCGTGGACCAGCAGCACCGGCCCGCGCCTGGCGGCCTGCGGCCCGGTGACGTGGTGCAGGTTGAGGGCCATGCCGTCACCCGCCGTGAACGGCACGGTGGTGGTCTCCAGGTCGGCGTGCATGGCCGTGGTCATGGCGCCCGGGTCACTTCGATGGGGGGCTCGATGAGCGTCGGCGCCGGCGCCCGGTCGGGACGAAAGCGCGGCGCCCCCGGCGGCTTGTCCCAGGTGCCGTCGGGGGTCCACCGGGACACCTCGTCGACCTTGATCGGGTAGATGGTGAGACCGCCGTCGGGCCGGAAGTGCAGGCGCAGGAAGCCCTTGTGGTCCTCGATGGCCTGGGCGGCGAAGAGCTCGTTGGTGTTCCGGCCGAACAGCCCGATCCGGTCGGCGCCGATCAGGTAGAGGGCGAACAGCGCAGGCCCGAGCAGCGCCCCGGCCCCGGCGGCGCCGCCGACGACGGTCATGCGGCGCCCGGGCTCGGACCGGCCCCGGGTCTGGCGGCCGAGCAGGGAGATGGCCGTCAGCGCGGTGGTCACGTGGGCGGCGCCGTGGACCAGGCCAGGCCAGGCGGCACCCAGCTTCTTCGGCTTGCAGAAGGCCACGCACCCGCCGACGACCACGCCGGCGGCGGCCAGCGAGGCGTTCAGCGGCCGGCGCCGGGTGACGGCGAGAGCCAGCGCCGCGTAGGCGGCGGCCGGCAGCGCGGCGAACCGGTCGTTGGCGTAGATGGTGCGCAGCACCCCTGTCCGCTTGGCCTTCGACGCCGTGCAGCTGGGGTACTCGTACCGGCGGCCGAACTCGATCGGCTTCTCGCCCTCGACCGCCGACGGCAGGTAGAGCCTGTCGGGCAGGTGGTGGGTGGCCGAGAGGAAGGCGCCGCCCAGGCCGGCCGTGATCTTCTGCTCGCCCGTCGGGCCCTCGTAGCGGGCGTAGTGGTGCGAGTCGCCGGTGAGCGACAGCCGCAGGTGGGCGCGGTCGGGGACGACGTGCCGCGAGAAGTAGTCGAGGGTGTCGTAGGCCCGGGGCGTGTCCTCGCCGGCCTCCACCCAGCTCGGCTTGGCCCAGCACAGGATCACCCCGTCGCCCTCCTCGACCTGCTTGGCCACCTCGCGGAAGTACTCGAGCTGGGGCTGGTCGATGTAGGTGTCGAGCTGGATGTCGATGGCCCAGAGCCACCACCGCTGGGGCAGCTTGCAGGCGACGTAGCTGCGGCGCTGGACCGTCTCCCAGCCCCCGATCCACTGCCGCCCGCAGAAGACCTGGAGGAAGGCCGTGAGCCCGTCGTACCAGTCGTGGTTGCCGGGGATCGCCACCACCATCCGCTCCGGGTCGGAGCAGGGGAGCATGGCGCGGAAGGGGCCGATGAAACGGTTCTTGTACTCCTCGAGCGAGGCGAACGGGTACACCTGGTCGCCCCCCAGCACCAGGAGCGAGCCGGCCTCGGTGGGGTGGGACTCCGCCCCGTCCGGCCCTCCGACCGAAAGCGTCTCGGGGGCGAGGAGGCTGGCCACGGTGGCGGTGGCGTCGAAGCCATCGCCGGTGTCGGCCACGTAGTCGACCCACCGCTCGTCACGATCGGACAGGTCGACGATCCCCTGGGGCAGGACCGCCTCGACCTCACGGCGGTCGCTGAACCGGGCGAACAGGCCGGACAGGAGGACGGGCCTCACGCTGGCCGCCAGGACCGAGGGGGCCAGCCACCACACCCGCGGCCGGGGCCGGAACCCGTCCTCGCTCATCGGGGCCGTCTCGGCCGGGGCCGCTTCCAGTAGATGCTGGCCAGGGACCGGGCGAACATCCAGCTGAACCGCAGCACGGCGGCGGGGTGGCCCCGGAAGGTGGTGAGCTGGCGGGCGAACATCGCCGGCTCGATGACGATCAGGCCGCGGGCCCGCTCGGGCACCTCGTCGTCTTGTTCGGGCTCGACGTGGCCCTCGAGGATCCGGGTGAACAGGCAGGTGGTGTCGCGCCAGGCGTCGAGCCCCGGGTCGTTGCCGACGTCTTTGAAGCCGACCATCGTGAGCGGCTCGCCGGTGCCCGAGAAGAAGGCCAGGCGGTAGCGCATGACGGTCCTCCCCGCGCTCACGCCGGGAGCGAACAGGTTGAACCGGCCTCGCACGACGGGCAGGTGCTCGCCGCCGAACGCGGGCGCGTCGATCCAGCCGATGGCGTCGCACAGGTGCTGTGGGTCGGCCAAGAAGGCGTCGAGGTCGTGGGTGCCGATCGTGAGGTGGAACTTGAAGCGGGTGCCGGCCTCCTTGCCGTTGTGCCAGCCCGCGGCGTAGTCGGGCGCCCCGGGGCAGAGGAAGCCGGCCATCTCCTCGGTGAAGTGAACGGACTTGCCCATCAGGTGGCGAGGATGTGGTCGCACATCCGGTCGGCGAAGGCGGCGATGGTCAGCGACGGGTTGGGCCCGACCGGCCCGGGCATCACCGACCCGTCGGCCACGTAGAGGCCGTCGACGCCGTGGGCCCGGCCCAGGCCGTCGACGACGCCGTCGTTGTGGTGCTCGGCCATGGGCAGCCCTCCAAGGGGGTGGACGGTGATGACGCGGCGCAGCAGGCCGAGGGGGTTCCGCTCGTACCTGCCCCCGACGGCGGCGGCGACCTGGGTCATGCGGGTCTCGAGGCGGTCGAAGTAGGCCTCGGACGTGGCCGTGGTCCAGGTGCTGTCGAGGCGGGGCAGCGGGGCGTGGCCGTTGGCGCCGGTGCCCCCCTGCAGGTAGAGGAGGCCGTCGGGGATGTCGCGACCCATCCCGAGCAGCGGGACGCCGTTGGTGGTGAGCCGGTTGGCGCCGAGCACCCGGTTGAGGGAGGCCGACAGGTTGGTGGACGTGCGGCCGGTGACCCGCTCGCGCATCCGGTCCCAGGCGAACCGCGCCGCACGCGTGGCGAGGCCCTTCACCTGGGAGGCCTCGGCCACCCACTCGAGGAAGGCGGGGTAGCCGGCGTCCTCGAGGTAGCTGCCGATGTCGTCGGGGTTGCCCGTGTCGACCGCGTCCGGCGAGCGGATGTACGACGTGATGACCGGGCCCCGCGACCCCTCGAGCGGACGCTTGGCGCCCATCACGAAGCCGAGCAGGTCGCCGTTGCCGCAGAAGCGGGTGCCGAGGGCCGGGCTGGTGACCCCGAGCGACCGGCGGTTGCGGAGCATCAGGTAGGTCGAGCCCAGCGTCCCGGCCGCCAGCACCACCTTCGCCGCCTTCACCGTGCGGACGGGCAGGGCGGCGGTGTCGGTGGGCGAGCCCGCCGTCTCGGGTCGGTGGACGACGAAGTCGACCTCGAAGCCGTCGTCGGTGCGCCGCAGGGCCCGCACCTCGGAGCGGACGCTGAGCACGGCGCCGTGGTGGGAGGCCGCCGACAGGTAGGTGTGGTCGAGGGTGCTCTTCGCCCCGTCGTTGCAGCCAACGTCGCATTCGCCGCACAGCCGGCAGGTGCGACGGCCATCGGCGCCGTGGAGGTTCCCGAAGGGCCCGTCGACCAGCGGCCCGCCCACGGCGCCGCTCCCCTCGCCGCTGCGGAAGCGGATGCCTAGCGGGGCCAGCGACCAGCTGACCTCGTCGCCCATCGTGGCGGCGGCGTCCCTCATGGCCCGGGTCTTCGGCAGGTCGAAGGCCACGCCGTCGGGGAGCGTCTGCACCTCGAGGAACTTCTCGACCCGCTCGTAGTGCTCCTCGAGGTCCTCGTACTGCACCGGCCACCGCTCGGTGGTGCCGGGGCGGTAGGGGTGGTCCTGCACGAACCACGACGGATCCTTGCGGATGAGGACGTTGGCGTAGATCAGGGAGCCACCCCCGAGGCCGCTGCTGACCAGTGCGTCGATGCCCTTGAACGACCAGACGTCGAACATGCCGTGGAGACCGGCGCTCGGGTCCCACAGGTTGTTCGACAGGCCGGCGGGCGAGCGTGGGAACGAGTGCGGCGCGTAGGCCTTGCCCCGCTCGAGGACGCAGACCGAGCGGCCCGCCTCGGCCAGCCGGTAGGCCGAGATCGACCCACCGAAGCCCGAGCCGACCACCACCGCGTCGAACCGCTCGTTCCCGACGTCACCCGCCACCACAGGCATTGCCCGTCCCTCGCAATCGTTCTTTGAGGAGGAGCGGGACCGTACACCGTGCCGTCGAGCCGTGCCGTGCCGTGCCGTGGGATGACCGTCAGATCTTGAGGGCCACCATGTTGCTCTCGGCGGTGGCCACCGACGGCTGCACCGGGGTGAGGCTGACCGCGGCCCTGATCTCGTCGGGGTTGGGGACGGTGCCGCGGTCCTCGTCGAGGTCGGTCTTGCGGAAGGTCTTCTTCCAGGTCCGCTTCAGCGTCGGCTTGCCGTTGGCCGCCGTCGAGGTCACGAACAGCGGCGTGAGGAAGCCCAGCACCTGATCGGGCCCGGGAGGGTCGCCGGTGCCGGTGTCGTCGCCGATGAGCCGGCACACCTCGACATAGGCCTGGTTCGCGTTCTGGTCGTAGCTGTCGAAGGCGATCTCGTAGCTGACCTCGACGGCCGCCTGGGCGCCCTTCAGCCTGATCTTCAGCGTCACGGGACCGATCGATGCCATACGTCCTCCTTGGTTGGGCTGCGCTCCCCTGGACCCTGTGTGCTGCCCGCCGGAGCTCCTCGCTCCGGATCGTATTCGTACTCGGAGGCGACCCGTCGAGTTGGCCTGGCCGGCTGGCTCAGCGCATCACGTACTGCCGCGTCGGGAACTCGTCGTCGACCGGCTTGCTGTCCGGGCTGGCGCCCACCCGGACGATGACGGCGAAGGTGACCCCCACGGGCGGCGGGCTCAGCTCCAGCGTGTCGATGGCCCGGCTCTGGCCCGGCTGGAGGTCGACCACCACGCGCTTCGGAGTGGACGGTGACCCGTCGAAGGGCTGGGTGGAGGCGACGACCGGCACGCCCTGCTCGGGCTGGTTGCCCTGGTTCGTCACCACGACCTGGAGGCGGATGGCCGGGACCGGCGCCAGCACCATGATCCCGCCGTCCTCCTTGCCGACCGGTCCCGGGTCGGGCACCGCCACCAGCACGGCCAGGTCGTGCACCGGGGCCAGGTTCTGGCTGTTGCGCAGGGCCGTGACCAGGCCGCCGAGGATCGGCGTCGACCAGGCCTGCGGGTCGCTCACCCAGCGGCTCTCGGGAGGCGGGTCGCTGCCGGGCGGCAGGTTGCGGCTGAAGAGGCGGTAGGCCCCGTCGGACGCCTCGAGGTCCCGCCCCACCTCGGCCAGCGCCTGCACTGCCGGCAGGGCTGGGGTCTCGACGTTCAGCGCCTGCTCGAAGGCGCCGCGCAGGCCCTTGACCGCCATGGCCCGGCCGCCGAGAGCCCCGACCAGCAGATCCTGCGCGAGCGCACCGACCTGCGTCGACGTCACGCCCCTGGCGTCCGCCAGCGCGCCGCTGGTCTCGGTCTCCGCCCGGGCCAGCTGGCGCTCGACGAGCCCACGCTCCAGGCTGACGGCCTTGTCGCGCAGCGAGGCGATGTCCCGCCCGGTGGCCGAGGACCGCTCGATGATCGGCCGCACCTTGTCCAGGTAGGCCAGCGCCTCGGTGCGGGCCTCGTTCGGCGAGGTGTGGTTGGCCCCGAGGACGACGATGCCCACCGTCAGGACCGTCAGCACGACGAGGACGACCACCACCGGCCGGAGCGGTCCCCGGCGCGGGCCGAGCATGGGACCGGACCGCCGCGTCGGGAGCGCCATCAGGGCGCCGAACCGGTCGAAGGCGCGCCGGCCTGTTCGACTGGCATCGGGAACAGGTTAGCGACAGGCCGTCCCGGCCTCAGCACGCACGCGAGACGGTGGGAAACGGGTTGACGGCGCCTCCGCCGCCCGGGTGGATCTCGAAGTGGAGGTGGGGGCTGGTGCCCCGGGCGTTGCCGGTGTTGCCGACGAACCCGAGGACGGCCCCCTGCGCCACCTGGCCCGGCCCGACGGGGCCGTAGCCCGACATGTGGGTCCCGTAGTAGGTGTTGCCGTCGTCGCCCTGCAGGTAGTAGCTGATGCCGCCAAGGCCGTTGTTGGAGCGTCGGTACGAGCCTCCGACGCTGGCCACGACCGGGGTGCCCCGCGGCGCGAACAGGTCGTTCCCCTGGTGGCGCCGGCCGCCCGAGCGGGGGAAGCCGTAGTCGTTGGTGAACGTGGCCCCGCCCTGCACCGGACAGACCCATGGTCCCTTGTTCACCGGCGGGGCCGACGCCCCGGTGCCGGCGTTGGCGCCGGCGCTGGCCCGGGCCGAGCGGGCCTCCCCGTCCCGTGCCGCCTCGAGCCGCTTGCGGGCGTCCTCGGCGGCGCGTGCCTCGGCCTCGAGGCGCGCCTTCTCCGCCACCTCCTGGGCGGCGGCGGCCGCCGCCTTGGCCTCGGCCTCCCGGCGCCGGGCGGCGTCCAGCTCGTTTCCCAGGCGGTCGAGGCTCGCAGCCAGCTGGCCCTCGAGTCGCTGGAAGGCCGCCTGCTTGGCCCGCTGCGCCTTGACCCGGCGCTCCAGCGCCTTCTCGCGGTCCTCCAGCTCGGACGCCCGGGCCCGCAGCTGGTCGACCTGCTCGGTGGAGGCGCCCTGGGCCACGTCGAGGTAGGCCCGGCTGCGGGAGATCTGGACGATGTCGTCGGTCCGCAGCGCCGTGGCCGCCCGGCCGCTCGTGTACTGCTTGACGGCCGAGTCCCGCACGGCCGCTGACGCGTCCCTGAGCTTCACCTTGGTGGCCGCCAGCTCGGCCAACCCCTTCGCCACGTCGTCCTCGGCGTCGTCCAGCTGGGCCTCGGCGCTCTGGAGTCCCTTCGTCGCCGAGCTGGCCTTGCGCTGCGCGTCCCGCACGGCCGCCTCCGAACTGGCCACATCACCCTCCGCCCCGAGAGCCGGAGGCGCCGTCAGCCCCGCCACCGCCAGGGCGGCGACGAGCGCGACCCAGGAGCGGGCGGGCGGTGCCATGCTGCGCAATCTACTCCTGAAACGTTGCAGGATCCGAAGCGGCGGGTCCGCCGCCGTGACGCGGCGGACAGCTGCGC
>JBKJUI010000508.1:0-6890 GCA_046590775.1 Acidimicrobiales bacterium | reverse complement strand
GTTCACCGCCCTCCCGCCTCCAGGGTGGATCTCGAAGTGCAGGTGCGGCGGGGTCGTGGGCTACGTCGGCAACTCCGGGAACGCGGTCACGACCCCGCCGCACCTGCACTTCGAGATCCACCCTGGAGGCGGGAGGGCGGTGAACCCCTTCGCCACGCTCACCCTCGCCTGCAAGCGCTGAGTCCTGGCGGTTGCTTCGGGCACTGACATGATCAGGGCCACACCACCCATCGAGCACGGGAGAACATGTGCCCACACGCACCGCACGCACCGCCTGGGACGGCGGCCTCGACGACGGCCACGGTCAGGTCGAGCTCTCGAGCTCCGGGATCGGCACCTTCGACGTGTCGTGGCCCAGGCGGGTGTCCGACGACGCCATCGGCATCACGAGCCCCGAGGAGCTGGTGGCCGCCGCCCATGCCAGCTGCTTCTCCATGGCGCTCTCCCACGAGGTGGCCGAGGCCGGGGGCACCCCGGGCTCTCTCGAGGTGACGGCCGAGGTCCACATCGGGACCGACCCCGACGGCGGCTTCAAGCTGACGAAGATCACCTTGCGGGTGAGGGGCGAGGCCGAGGGCCTCGACGCCGAGGGGTTCGCCAAGGCGGCCGAGAAGGCCAAGGTCGGCTGCCCGATCAGCAAGGCCCTGGCGGCCGTGCCGATCTCCCTCGAGGTCGTGTCGGGCTGAGAGGCTTGGCGGCCTAGGCGCGCGGAGCCGACGGCGGCAGCTCGATGCGCTGTTCGCCGGCTCCGGAGTCGTAGCTGTTCCGAACGACGATGACGCCGGAGATGCCGCCGCAGAGCAGGCAGAAGATGGCCGCGGCCACGGCGAGCATGACCTGGCGCATGATGGCGGTGTCGTCAGCGTCCTGCATCTGCCTCGACCAGGTCCGGGGGAATGGGACTCTCGAAGGTTACCCGCTCCCCGGTGGCGGGATGGTCGAAGGCCAGCCGGAAGGCATGCAGGTAGGGACGGGTGAGCCCGAGGGCGAGACGCCCGCCGTAGGCGACGTCGCCCACCACCGGATGGCCGATGGCGGCCAGGTGGACGCGGATCTGATGGGTGCGACCGCTCTCCAGCCGGCAGGCCAGGAGGGTGGTGGGGCCCGGGGGGTCGTCGACCTCACGCTCGCAACGGTTCACGACCTCATAGCGGGTGCGGGCCTCCTTGCCGCCGACCACGACGGCGAAGCGCGTCGGGTCCTTCGGGTGCCGGCCGAGGGGCCCGTCGACCAGGCCGGCGGGGGCGGTCACCAGCCCGTGGACCAGGGCGCGGTAGCGGCGCTCCACCGCCCGGGCCGCCAGCTGGGCCACCAGGTCGGCATGGGCGGCGTCCGTGCGGGCCACGACGAGCAGGCCGGTGGTGCCGGCGTCGAGCCGGTGGACGACGCCGGGCCTGGCCTCGTCGCCGCCGACGCCGGCAAGGTCGGGGTGGCGGGCCAGGAGGCCGTGGACCATCGTCCCGCCCGAGGTGCCGGAGCCGGGGTGGACGACCAGCCCGGCGGGCTTGTCGACGATGAGGATGTGGTCGTCCTCGAACACGACCGGGACCTCGACCGTCGGGTCGGCCACGAGAGCGTGGTCGGCCGGGGGCGGGACATCGACCTCGAGCGCATCGCCGGCGGCGAGCTTGCGCGACCGGCTCGACACGGGGCGGCCGCCGACGCGGATGGCACCCGCCTCGACGAGCTCGTTGACCTCGCGGCGAGCCAGCCCTGTGAGCAGGGCGACGGCCTTGTCCACTCGCTCGCCGCCGAGGGAGGCAGGGACGGTCAGGTTCACGGCGCCGCCGCAGGCGCTGGCGGCGCATCGGTTGGCTGCTCGGGCCGCCGGAGGGAGCACAGGGCGAGGAGGATGCCCCCCACCACGATGAAGGCGTCGGCCATGTTGAACACCGGCCACCACTGCAGGTCGAGGAAGTCGACCACGGAGCCGTCGTGGCCCCGGATCAGCCGGTCGACGAGGTTGCCGACCGCTCCTCCGACCACGAGGCCGACGGCGACGGCGGCCATCGGGCCGGGCAGGTTCCGGGCGACCCAGACGACCACCACGACCACGAGGAGGGCCAGGGGCACGACGGTGAGCCCCGACCCCTGGCCGAGGCTGAAGGCCACCCCGGAGTTGAACGAGAGCTGCAGCTGGAGGGTGCCCAGGACGTGCACCGGCTCGCGGCCGGCCAGCGCCTCGAGGGCCCACGACTTCGTCACCTGGTCGACGGCGACGGCACCCGCGGCGACGACTGCAGCGGCGGCCAGCGAGAGGCGACCGGCCGTCGCGGTCACCGCCGTGCTGACAGGCCCCCGCTCTTGCAGTTCACGCACATGGCGGCCCAGGGTATGACCTCCAGCCGAGCCTTCGGGATGGCCTTCCCGCACCTGTCGCAGATCCCGTACCGGCCCTCGTCGATCTTGTCGAGGGCCACGTCGATCTCGGCGACCTCGGCCCTGGCCTGGGCGGAGAGCGCCAGGTCCCGCTCGCGATCGACGGCGGCGGTGGATCCCTCGCCCGACTCGTCGTCGAACTGGGTGTCGCCGGGCTCGGCGTCGAGGGCCATCTGGTCGGCCTCGGCCTTCAACGCCTCGGCATCCTCGAGCCGCTCGGCGCGGGCGCTGTAGAGCGCATGCTGCTGCTTGGCCAGCCACTTGTCGCTCGGCGTGGGGTGGCTGGGGGGGGCCGCCGCCGGCTTGGGCTCTGCCCCTCCCGCTGCACGTCGGTCGGTGGCGGTCCTGGTGGCACCGGCCGTGGCCTTGGCCTTCGCCTTGGCCGTGGTCGAGGTGGCCTTCTTGGCTGCGGGCATGACGGCTCCTGTCCGGGGGGCGCCGGAAGGTACCACGCGTCGACGGAATCGGGAGAATGCCGGAGAACCACCGCTGGGGAGCGGGCGGTCGCCCCGTAGGCTGACCCGGCCATGGCCCCGGACGACCCCCCGTTCTCCGACCTCGACCCCAGCCCGGACCTGCCTGCGCTCGAGCGCGACGTCCTCCACCGGTGGGCCGAGGACGGAACGTTCCCGGCCTCGCTCGCCGCCCGGGAGGGGGCGCCCGAGTTCGTCTTCTACGACGGGCCCCCGTTCGCCAACGGCCTCCCCCACTACGGCCACCTCCTCACCGGCTTCGTGAAGGACGCCGTGCCCCGATACCAGACGATGCGCGGCCGCCACACCCCCCGCCGCTTCGGCTGGGACTGCCACGGCCTGCCGCCCGAGATGGAGGCCGAGCGCGAGCTGCAGCTCACCGGGCGGGCGGCCATCCAGGCCTTCGGCGTCGACCGCTTCAACCAGCACTGCCGGACCTCGGTGCAGCGCTACACCCACGAGTGGCAGCGCTACGTCACCCGCCAGGCCCGGTGGGTCGACTTCGACGACGACTACCGCACCATGGACCTCGGCTACATGGAGAGCGTGCTGTGGGCCTTCAAGACGCTCCACGACAAGGGCCTGCTCTACGAGGGCTACCGGGTGCTGCCCTACTGCTGGGAGTGCGAGACGCCCCTGTCGAACTTCGAGACGAAGCTGGACGACGCCTACCGCGACCGCCAGGACCCGGCGATCACCGTGCGGTTCCGCCTGCGCCAGAGCCTCGACGGGCCCGATGGTCTCCCGACCGACATCCTGGCCTGGACCACGACGCCGTGGACCCTGCCGTCGAACCTGGCGCTCGCCGTGGGGCCCGACGTCGAGTACTCGCTGGTCGAGCACGAGGGCTCGCTGCTCGTCGTCGCCGCCTCGCGGGTGGCGGCCTACGAGCGCGAGCTCGAAGGCAGCCGTGTGGTGCGCACCGTTCGGGGGGCCGAGCTCGTAGGGCTGGCCTACGAGCCGCTGTTCAGCTTCTTCGCCACCACGCCCAACGCCTTCCAGGTGGTGGCCGGCGACTTCGTGACCGACGCCGACGGCACCGGCATCGTGCACGTCGCTCCCGGCTTCGGCGAGGACGACAAGGCGGTGGGCGACGCCAACGCCATCCCGGTCGTCGTGCCGGTCGACGAGACCGGCCGCTTCACCGAAGATGTCGTCGACTTCGCTGGCCTGCAGGTCTTCGAGGCCAACCGCCCCATCATCCGGGCCCTGGCCGAGCGGGGCCTGGTGGTGCGCGAGGACTCCTACGTGCACAGCTACCCGCACTGCTGGCGCACCGACACGCCGCTGATCTACCGGGCCGTCTCGTCGTGGTTCGTGGCCGTCACCAAGATCAAGGACCGGCTGCTGGCCCTGAACCAGGACATCACCTGGGTCCCGGAGAACGTGCGGGACGGGGCCTTCGGGTCCTGGCTCGAGGGCGCCCGGGACTGGTCGATCAGCCGCAACCGGTTCTGGGGAGCCCCGATCCCGGTCTGGAGGAGCGACGACCCGGCCTTCCCGCGGGTCGACGTGTACGGCAGCCTCGACGAGCTGGAGCGGGACTTCGGGGTGCGCCCCGACGACCTGCACCGGCCCGCCATCGACCTCCTGACCCGGCCCAACCCCGACGACCCGAGCGGCCGGGCGACGATGCGCCGGGTCAGCGACGTCCTCGACTGCTGGTTCGAGTCGGGCTCGATGCCGTACGCCCAGGTCCACTACCCCTTCGAGAACAAGGAGTGGTTCGAGGAGAACTTCCCGGCCGACTTCATCGTCGAGTACGTCGGCCAGACTCGCGGCTGGTTCTACACGCTGCACGTGCTGGCCACGGCGCTGTTCGACAAGCCGCCGTTCCGCACCTGCATGGCCCACGGCATCGTGCTCGGCAGCGACGGCCGCAAGCTCTCGAAGCGGCTGCGCAACTACCCCGACCCGCTCGAGGCCTTCGAGCGGGTCGGCGCTGACGCCATCCGGTGGTCGCTGCTCTCGTCGTCGGTGCTCCGCGGCGGGAACCTGGTGGCCAGCGAGGCGGCGATGGAGGCGGCCCTGCGCGAGGCCGTCCTGCCGCTGTGGCACACCTGCCGCACCCTCACGCTCTACGCCGAGCACCGGCCGCGCCTGGTGGACAGGGCGGCCGACCCGCTGGACCGCTACGCGCTGGCCAAGGCGGCCGAGCTGGTGGAGCGGGCCACCGAGGCCTTCGAGGCCTACGACCTGTCGAAGGCGTGCTGGGCCGTCTCCCGCTTCCTCGACGCCCTCAACAACTGGTACGTCCGCCGCAGCCGCGACCGCCTGTGGGCCGGCGACGAGGGGGCGGTCGACACGCTGTTCACCGTCCTCCACACGCTGCTCCGCGTGGCGGCGCCCCTGCTCCCCCTCACCACAGAGCACCTGTGGACCGCCCTCGTGCCGAAGGCGGGGTCGATCCACCTCGAGGCCTGGCCCCAGCCGGGCGCGCTCCCGGCCGACGCCCCTCTGGTCACGGCGATGGACCGGGTGCGAGAGGTCTGCTCGGCCGGGCACGCCGTGCGCAAGGCGCATGTTCCCGTGCTGCGCACCCGGCTGCCGCTGCCGGCGGCCACGGTGGCCGGGACCGGGGTCGAGGACCTCGAGCCGTTCCGCTCCCTCATCGCCGAGGAGCTGAACGTCCGCCAGGTGCGGCTCACCGGCGCGGTCTCCGAAGCCGGCGAGCTGCTGCTGACGGTGTTGCCCAGGGTGGCCGGGCCCCGTCTCGGAGCGCAGGTGCAGCAGGTGATCCGGGCGGCGAAGGCCGGCACGTGGGAGCGGCACGGAGACTCGGTGATCGTGGGCGGCGTCGCCCTCCTGCCGGGCGAGTTCGAGCTGCGGCTGCTGCCCAAGGACGAGGCGACCAGCCGGGCGCTGCCGGACGACGACGCCATCATCGTCCTTGACGTGACGGTGACGCCCGAGCTCGAGGCCGAGGGCCTGGCCCGCGACGTGGTGCGCCTCGTTCAGGCGGCGCGCAAGGGAGCCAGGCTCGACGTTCGCGACCGCATCGAGCTGCGCCTCGAGGTCGCGCCCTCCGCCCGCCCGGCGATCGAGGCCAATCTGGCCATGATCGGCCGGGAGGTGCTCGCCGTCGACGTGGCCGTGGTCGACGACGCCGGCCCGGGCGCCGTCGAGGTCGAGCTGGCCGGGCACGGCCCGGTGCAGATCGCCCTGCGGCGCACCGAGCTCGGCTGACCCGGCCTCCGCCCGCCCCCGACGGGCGGCGCCACGCTCGGGGGATCAGCCCTTGGTGGTCTTGCGGGTGGCCTTGGCCGCAGCCTTGTTCGCCGCCGCCGCCGAGGCGGTGCCGCCGCCCTTGGTGGCGGCGCGGGCGCGAGCCGAGGCGACCTTGGCGGTCGGGGTCTTCTTGGCTGCGGCCTTCCCGGGCGCGGCCTCGGCGGTGGCGGGGACGGCCTTCTTCGTCGCCCTCGCCGTTGCCGTCGTCCTCTTCGCGGCCGGCGCCTTCTTCACCGGCACGACCGGAGCGACCACTGCCGTCCGCTTCACAGAAGCCGTCCTCTTGGCCGGGCTCGCCTTGACCGGAGCCGACTTGGTGGCCTTGGCCACGGACGTCTTGGCCGCCGGCGCCCGCCTGGTGCCGGCCTTCTTGGCCGGGAGGTCAGGGACGGGGGCGACGAACGTCGGAACCGGCTCGGCCGAAGGCCACGGCTCGGGCTCGGGCTCGGGCTCGGGCTCGGGCTGGAACGCGGCGACGGCGACGGTGGCGGCCGCCGCCGGCAGCAGGGTCTCGATGCGGCGCAGGACCGAGGAGCGGGCGGCCCCTGCCTCCTCGCGCTCTTGCACCATCACGAGCTCGTCGTCGTCGAGCTCGGGCAGGAGGGGGAGGATCTCGCTGGCGCGGAGGTCGTCGTACTCCTCGATCGGGAAGTACCCGTCGTCGTCGGGCAGGGCGGCCACGCTGACCGCCTGGGTGGGAGGCGGCGGGGCGAACGACGGGCTGCTGCTGACCGGAGCCGACACCCCGTCGTCCATGTCGACATCATCGAGGTCGTCCAGGTCGTCGTCGGGTCCGCCGAGGGGGGCCCC
>JBKJUI010000147.1:0-3469 GCA_046590775.1 Acidimicrobiales bacterium | reverse complement strand
CACGCCTTCGCCGTGGCCGGCGTCGACCCCATCGAGATGCTCACCGGGCCCATCCCCGCCACGAAGATGGTGCTGGAGAAGGCCGGGATGACCCTCGACCAGATGGATCTGATCGAGATCAACGAGGCCTTCGCCTCGGTGGTGCTGGCCTGGGAGAAGGAGCACAAGCCCGATCTGGCCAAGGTCAACCCGAACGGCGGCGCCATCGCCCTCGGCCACCCCCTCGGGGCCTCGGGGACCAAGCTGCTGGCCACCATGCTCCACGAGCTCGAGCGCACCGGCGGCCGCTTCGGGCTGCAGACGATGTGCGAGGGCGGCGGGCTGGCCAACGCCACCATCATCGAGCGGCTGGGCTAGCCGGGCGCAGGCGGGCCAGACTTGGGCGGCCATGTTCCGCATCGTCGTCGCCGTCGCCGTGGCACTGGTGCTGTTCCGCATCGGCGTGGCCGTGCTCCGCACCTTCGCCGCCCCCATCCCGCAGCCGCCGCCCGAGGGCGAGCTCCGGAAGCTGAAGCGCCTCTACCGCTGCAGCAGCTGCGGCCTCGAGATCCGCACCGTGCAGGCCGGGAGCGCCGACCCCGAGCCACCTCGACACTGCATGGACGACATGGACCTCATGAAGACCGAGGCCGACTTCCTGTAGTCCGAAGAGTTATCCACAGGTGTGGACAAGGGTGGGGATGACTACATGGATGTCATTCCCCGGCAACCTGGGGGACATCTACTCCCACTTGGTGGCGGTGATGAAGCCGAGGGTGACCAGGCCCAGGCCGCCGAGCAGGTACCAGTTGCTGGACCCACCGAGCTTGTCCATCAGCGGCGTGTAGTTGACGAGGATCATGAGGGCGCCGAGGCCGAGGAAGGCGAACATCAGGATGGGCACCCACTTCGGGCTCTCCCGCCACTCCTTCGGCACCGGCGGCGTGTAGCGGCCGGACGGCGGCGGCGGCGTGCGGTCGCCCTTCTCGACGACCTCGTCCTTCTTCGGGGTCACCCGGCCTGTGGTGCCGTAGCGGCCCTTGGACTTTGCTGCCATGAAGCGCAAGGCTACCGCCGCAAACGACAGGGGGGCCGACGGCCGGCCCGTTAGCCTCCGAGGCGGTGGCCCCCCGAGTCCTGGTGATCGACAACTACGACTCGTTCGTCTACAACCTGGTGCAGTACCTGGGGGAGCTGGGCGCCGATCCGATCGTGGCCCGCCACGACGCCCTCGACCTCGACGGGGCTGCGGCCCTCGAGCCGGATGCTGTGCTGATCTCGCCCGGTCCCGGCCGCCCCGAGGACGCTGGCGTCTCCAACGACGTGCTGCGCCACCTCGCCGGCACGGTGCCGATCCTCGGCGTGTGCCTGGGCCACCAGTGCATCGGGCAGGTGTTCGGCGGCCGGGTGGTGCGCGCCCCGGCGCTGTTCCACGGCAAGCCCAGTGACGTCCACCACGCCGGGGCCGGGCTCATGGCCGGGATGCCCTCCTCGTTCCCCGGCGGGCGATACCACTCGCTGGTGGTCGAGCGCGAGAGCCTGCCCGACGTCCTCGAGGTCACCGCGTGGACCGCCGACGGCGTGGTGATGGGACTGCGCCACCGCGAGCTCGACGTCGAGGGCGTGCAGTTCCACCCCGAGTCGATCCTGACGCGGGCCGGCCGCCGCCTGCTCGGCGCCTGGCTGGCCCGCTCGGGCCACGCCCCCCCGCCCTCGGTCCTGGCCAACGAATCCGGCGGGTAGACCCGGCCCGCGGCCGGCGCTGGTCAGGTGGTGGGCGGGGCTGTGGTGGTGGAGGCGGTGGTCGACGTGGTGGTGGTGGCGGTGGACGACGGCGCCACCGCGGCGCCGAGGGTGACGGTGACGGTGGAGCCGGAGTCGATCCGGGCTCCGGAACCTGGGTTCTGGGACTTCACCCGGCCCACCTGCCCGCCGGGCGAGGACACCACCTGGACGTTGAAGCCGGCGTTGGTGAGCTTGGCCCGGGCCCCGGCCTCGTCGAGGCCGATGACGCTGGGCACCGCCACCTTGCCCAGCGTGGTCGTGGGGGCGCCGCGAGACACGTACACGGTCACGGTCGTTTCGTTCTTGCCCAGCTTGGCGCCGGCCGGCGGGTCGGTGCGCGTCACGTTCCCCGCAGGGACGGTGGGGCTGTTCTCGTCAACGTTCTTGGTCTTGAAGCCTGCAGCGGTGAGCCGGTTCGTCGCCTCGAGCAACGGGAGGTTGACGACGTCGAGGACGGGCGGCAGCCCGTCGCCGGTCGACACCTTGATCGTGACCTTGCTGTTCTTGTCGACCTCGGTCTTGGCCGTCGGGTTCTGCTCGAAGACGAAGCCCTCGCCGATGGTCGTGTTCTTGACCAGCTCGACGACCGGCACCAGCTCGAGGGCCTTCAGGGCGGACTCGGCGTCCTCCTGCTTCTGGTTGATCAGCCCCGGCACCTCGACCTTGCCGCTGGCCTTGGCCACGAACAGCTTGACCGTCGACCCCTCGTCCACCTCGGAACCACCCTTCGGGTCCTGCCCGAGCACGGTGCCGGTGGGGGCGCTGTCGTCGAGCTGGTCCTCGGGCATGACGGTGAAGCCCTCCGCCTTGAGCAGCCGCTCGGCCTCGACGAGGGTCTTGTTGGTGACGTCGAGGACCTCCACCTGTCTGACCGCCTGCTCAGCCCCGCCGAAGCCCAGCAGGCGGGCGAGCAGGAACAGCAGCACGAGCAGGACGGCCAGCAGCCCAAGGGACAACCCGACGAACAGGCCGGTGCGCGGCTTGCGCTCGTCGCCGTCGGGGTCCCCGGGAGCGGTTGCCACCAACGGCGGCGGTCCGAGCGGCGGCGCCCCCTCGGTGCGCCCGACCGGGCCGGTGGCCGGCAGGGCGATCGTGGGGTTCGGCTCGTCGACGGCGGGAGCGACGACGGTGGCGTCGGCCGCACCCTCCCCGGCGGCCAGGGCGGCACCGGCGGCGCCGGCGGCCACCACCGGGCCGGCCAGCACCTGGCGGACCCGGACGGCCTTCGGCGTCTGGCCCCGGGCGAAGCGGATGAGGTCGGCACGCAGCTCGTCGGCTGTGGGGTAGCGGTCGTCCCGGTCCTTCTCCATGGCGGCCAGGACGATGGCCTCGAAGTCCTCGGGGACCGACGGCTCGACCTGGCGCGGCGGGACCGGGTCCTCCTTCACGTGCTTGTAGGCGATGGCGACCGGGGTCTCGCCGCTGAAGGGCGGGCGGCCGGTGACCATCTCGTACAGCACCACGCCGAGGCTGTAGACGTCGGTGCGCTGGTCGGTGGGGAGGCCCTGCGCCTGCTCGGGCGAGAAGTAGGTGGCCGTGCCCATCACCACACCGGTCTGGGTGAGGTTCTCCTTGGGGTCGCCGGCGCGGGCGATGCCGAAGTCGGTGACCTTCACCTGGCCCTGCTCGTCGAGGAGGATGTTGCCGGGCTTCACGTCGCGGTGGACCACGCCGTGGCGGTGGGCGTTCGACAGGGCGGCCGCGG
>JBKJUI010000026.1:0-3543 GCA_046590775.1 Acidimicrobiales bacterium | reverse complement strand
GCGACATCCCGGTCGACCGCCTCGGTGGCGTCGGTGACCAGCTCCCAGCTGGGGTGGTCGATCCACGGCGCGCCCATGCCTGGACGCTGGCTCCCCTGACCGGGGAAGGTGAAGACGAGCATCGTGAGGGTCCTCCGTCGTTGGCGGCGGGCCTGCCTTGCGAGGTCTGACCGCCCCAGCCTGCACCCGGTTACGTGAACACGTGGTGACGGCGGCGGAGCCCCTGTGTGAACTCTAGCCCGGGAGCCCGAACCGCCGGCCGTTGGCGGCCAGCTTCCGCTGCCGGATCACCGCCGCCACCCCCGCGACCAGGGACACGGCCAGGAGCCGCTGCGGCCAGCGCCGACGGGAGGGGTAAGGCACCGCCCGACCCTACCGCCGGGTACGCTGAGCCGACAGCCGCCCGGGTGGTGGAATCGGCAGACACGGAGGACTCAAAATCCTCTGCCCGCAAGGGCGTGCGGGTTCAAGTCCCGCCCCGGGCACCATGCGCAAGTACGTGATCATGGGGGTCCAGGGCAGCGGGAAGGGGACGCAGGCCAAGCTCTTGGCGGCCGACCTCGACCTGGTGCACATCGGCGTGGGCGACCTCTTCCGGTGGAACGTCCAGCACCACACCAAGATCGGGGCCCAGGTCCGCCGGGCCGTCGCCGCTGGCGCCCTCGTCGAGGACGAGCTGGTCGAGGACGTGGTGCGTGAGCGGCTGGCCTCCCACGACTGGAACTACGGCTTCGTCATCGACGGGTTCCCCCGCAACGCCCGCCAGGCCGAGTTCTTCCTGGAGACCTACGACATCGACGGCGTCGTCGTCCTCGAGATCCCCGACGAGGAGGTGCGGCGCCGGGTGCTGGCCCGCCGCGTCTGCTCGAGGTGCGGTGAGGACCAGAGCCTCGATGGTGACGCCTCGGGAGCCGAGACCTGTGAGGTGTGCGGCGGACGGCTCGTCCCGCGCCCCGACGACCAGCCCGAGGCGCTGGCCGCCCGCCTCTCCGACTACTACGAGAAGACCCGGCCGATCATCGAGCTGTTCGACCGCAAGGAGTTCGTGGTCCACGTCGACGCCACCCAGGCGGTCGAGGCGGTGCAGGCCGACGTCCGGAGGCGACTCGGCCTGCCACCGCCTCGAGCCGCCGGCTGAGCGGTGCGGACGCACCCGGCCACCGCTGTCTCCCACGGCGTCCTCGCCGCCGAGGTCGACCGCGAGCTCGTCCCCCTCATCCTCGAGATCTGGCGAGCCGGCATCACCACCATCCACTCGTGCCAGGACGTCGGGGAGAACCTCGCCGAGCTCGCCGTCCAGCTTCCCCACCTCGCCGACCTGGTGCGGCGCGAGACCGGTCGAGCCAGCATCGGTCTCCCCGACCGGAATGCGCTCCTCGACCTCCTCGGGGCCCTGGCCAACGCCGGGGCGCGCGACGAGCTCTATGAGCGCATGGTCCACTGGGCCTCCCCGGGGGCCTGGCAGCTGGTCGTCGCCGTCCAGGACGCAGGTCTGGAGGCCGGCGAGGACCCGGCGCCGGACGGCACCCCGCGCTCGGAGCTCGTCGCCGCCAGCTTCCAGGTGCGCTTCCCGAGGACCGACATCGACGAGATGGTCGAGCGGCTTCTCAGGCACAACCGCGGGGAGGCCGTTGCGCTGGGGCGTCCGACCTGGACGGCGATCACCGTGCCCGACGAGGACGGGTGGGCCTAGGACCGGGCCTGCACCAGCGGCAGCTCCTCGAGGCGGCCGTTCCCGTCGCCCAGCTCCCGCTGGGCCAGGTCGTCCTCCAGGAAGGCCTCCATCGCCGGAGCCCGGAGAGGGCGGGAGAACCAGTAGCCCTGGCCCATGTCAGCGCCGATCGACTGCAGCTGCCTCGCCTGCTCGGGCGTCTCGATGCCCTCGGCCACCGTCTTCAGGTTGAAGGTGCGGGCGAGCTTCACCACGGCGTGGGCCACGGCCGACTGCTCGATGCCGAAGGTGACCCCGGCCACGAACGACTTGTCGATCTTCAGGATGTCGATCGGGAGCGACCGGAGGTAGCTGAGCGAGGAGTACCCGGTGCCGAAGTCGTCCACGGCCAGCTTGAGCCCCAGCTCCTTGAGGCGTGACAGCTTCTCCACCGTCGCCTCGAGGTCGTTCATGAAGAGGCTCTCAGTGATCTCGAGCGTGAGGTGGCGGCCGTCGAAGCCGGACATGGCGAGGGCGTTGGCCACCTCGTCGTAGAAGCCCGGGTGCTCGATCTGGCGCACCGAGGCGTTGACGCAGAGCCGCAGCGGCCCGTGGCCCGGGAAGCGGATCGACCAGTCCTTCGCCTGGCGGCAGGCCTGCTCGAGGACGAGCCGGCCCAGCGGCCGGATGAGCCCGGTGTCCTCGGCCAGGGGGATGAAGTCGAGCGGTTGGACGAGTCCCCGCTCCGGGTGCAGCCAGCGCACCAGGACCTCCATCCCTGTGACCCGGCTGGTGGAGAGATCGAAGATCGGCTGGTACGTGAGGAAGAGCTCCTGTGAGTCGATCGCCCGGCGAAGGTCGGCCTCCAGGTCGAGGCGTCGCAGCGCGGCGGTGTGCATGGCGGGCTCGAACACCCGGAACTGGCTCTTCCCGGCGGCCTTGGCCGTGTACATGGCCACGTCGGCGTTGCGCAGGAGCTCGTCGGCATCCTGGCCGGTCTCGCTCAGGGCGATGCCGATGCTCCCCGTGAGGACGACCTCCTTCCCCTGGACGGCGATCGGCGAGAGGAGCACCTTCAGGATCCGCCCGGCCAGCATCCCGGCCTCCAGCTCGGAGGTGTTCTCCAGGAGCACCGAGAACTCGTCGCCGCCGAGTCGCGCCGCCGTGTCTCCAGGGCGCACCCACCGACGGAGGCGGTTCCCCACCTCCACGAGCACCTCGTCGCCGGCGGCGTGGCCCAGGCTGTCGTTGACGTTCTTGAACCCGTCGAGGTCGACGAAGAGCACGGCGTGGGGCCGGGCCGGCGTCCGGCGCAGGCGGGCCAGGGCCTTCTCGACGTGCTCGCGGAACAGCGCCCGATTGGCCAGGCCGGTGAGGGGGTCGTACAGCGCCCGGCGCAGCAGGTCATCCTCCTTGGCCTTCCGGATGCTCACATCGCGGATGTTCAGGACGACGCCGCGGACGTCAGGGTCGTTCCGGAGGTCCGTGGTGCTGATCTCGGTGACCACCCAGTGCCCCTGCAGGTGGGAGAGACGCACCTCGGCACAGGACAAGGTCTCCATGTCGAACAGGCGGGCCCGGTCGTCGGCGTGGGCCAGTGCGGCGAGGGACTGGCCGGTCAGCCACTCCGAGGGCCGCCCGAGCATGGCGTTGGCCGCAGGCGACGCGTGGCGGATCGTCTCGTCATCGTCCAGGATGATCGTGAGGTCGGTGGAGCCCTCGAGGATGGCGCCGGCCAGGACCGAGCTCCGGCTGCGGTCGACCTCCTCCACGAGTGCGCTCAGCGCTGAGGCCAGGGGGGCCAGGTCGGCGGCCGCGGGCCCGATCCCCGCCGACCTGGCCCCCCTGGCCTCGGCACTGAGCGCACTCCTGGAGGAGGTCGACCGCAGCCG
>JBKJUI010000061.1:0-5244 GCA_046590775.1 Acidimicrobiales bacterium | reverse complement strand
GGTGTCGCCGCCGGCGGGCGTCGACAACCAGGCGCCGGCCGAAGCCCCGTCGAGCACCGGTCCGCAGACCCCCCAGGAGCTGGAGGAGCTGGCCACCAAGCTGTTCCCCCCCCTGCGCAACCTGTTCCGCAGTGAGCTGCTCGGCTTCCGCCGCCGCAGCGGCACCTCATCCGACCGCCCCCTCAGCTGACGAGGAGAACGCTCAATGTCTGGGACCAACGTCGCCGGTGGAAACTCGTTCGTGGCGAGCATCGACATGCTGAAGGTCGTGCTGCTCGGCGACGAGCGCTGGCTCTCGGTGAGCGGCATCAGCGCCACCCTGAAGGCGGAGCAGAAGGAGGAGGGCGGCACGTCGAGCCACGTCCGCTTCGTCACCTCCGGGCTGTCCTATGCCGACCTGGTCCTCACCCGCGCCGTCGACGACAAGAGCATCCTCCTCGTCAACTGGTTCGCCAGCCACGCCATGGCCGTGATCCCGGGCACCGGCTCGGTGCGCATCATGAAGCCGGACGGCAGCACGCTGCACACCTACAACTTCTCCCACCTGGTGCCGATCAGCTACAAGGGACCCGACCTGGGCATGGACAAGGGAACCTCGGTGGCCACCGAGTCCGTCACCTTCAAGCACTATGGCTTCGCCGACAGCCTCCTCGGGATGGCCGCCGGCGCCGTCATGGGCGCGGCCACGAGCCTGATCTAAAGGAGCGTCGAACATGTCACTGGGAGCATTGGCTGCGGGGGCTGCATCCGCCACGGGCCTGGGCGGCCTGCTGGGCCTCACCAAGGCCAAGCTCAACGTGTACAAGCCGGTCGTGCCGCCGGCCGGGGGCAAGGACACAGCCGTGCACAAGGCCGGCGGCCCGGAGAAGACCTACGAGTTCGACTACAACCCGAAAGAGATGAGCTTCAACAGCGAGGCCATCATCAAGACGGTCTCGACGGGCGCCGGCACCGACGAGCCGCAGCAGCAGGTGGTGGGGGCCAAGGGCAGCGAGCTCAGCTTCGAGCTGCTGTTCTCCATCTTCGAGGTGGGCGACCTGCTGGCCCCGAAGCTGCAGATCAACGACCTGGTGAAGCTGAAGAACGAGCTGCTGGCGCTCACCCGGCCCCACAAGTCGACGGTTGGCCCCAACAAGACGCCCAGCCCGCCGCTCGTCGACTTCTCGTGGGGCGACCTGATCACCGACCCCGCCCTCGTGAAGAAGGTTTCGGTCACCTACACCCACATGCTGCCGGACGGCACGCCGGTGCGGATGTCGGCCAAGGTCGACTTCACCGGCACCATGAAGGAGAAGAAGGGGACCAACCCCACCTCGGGTGGCCGGACCAACCGCAAGACCCACACCCTGATCTCCGGCGAGACGCTGGCCGCGGTGGCCTACTCGGAGTTCAACGACGCCTCGCTGTGGCGGGCCATCGCCGAGGAGAACGAGATCGACGACCCGATGCGCCTGGCCGCCGGCTCGGTCCTGCTCCTCCCCTCGTTCGAGGAGTAGCCGTGCCCGCATCGACCGCCCAAGCCGCCCCTGGGCTCACCAAGAAGCTCAGCATCAACGGCTCCCCGGCCACCGAGGAGCAGATGCGCCTGCTCACCGAGCTGGTCCTCGACGACTCCACCACCCTGCCGGACATGCTCGACCTGACCTTCGCCGACTTCAACGCCGGGTTCCTCGAGTCGAGCCCGTTCCAGATCGGCGCCAAGGTCAAGGTGGAGCTGTCGGCCGCGGGCCAGCCGCCGTCGACGTTCGAGGGCGAGTGCGTCAGCCTCGGCGCCCGCTACCACGGCGGCAGGTTCCAGGCCACGGTTCGCGCCTTTGACGCCTCCCACCGCCTCAACCGTGGTCGGATGACCAAGACCTACGAGGCGATGACGGGCTCCGACATCTTCAGCAAGATCGTCCAGGAGGCCGGACTGACCAAGGGGACGGTCGAAGCCACCTCCGTCACGTTCCCCCACCTGACGGTGGCCAACGAGACGCCCTTCGCCTTCCTCCGCCGCCTGGCCGCCGAGCACGGCCTCGAGGCCGTCGCCGCCGACAACAAGATGCACTTCCGCAAGCCGGAGAGCAAGGAGGCGCCGATCACCATCACCGTCGGCGGCAGCCTGCTCTCGCTCGACTGCGAGATCAGCGCTGCGGACCAGGTCAAGGACATCAAGGTCACCGGCTGGGACCCGAAGCAGAAGAAGGAGGTGGTCGGGCAGGCGGTCGTGGGCACCAAGGCGGCCAAGATCACCCTCACACCCAGTGCCATCTCCACGAAGATGGGCACGACCAAGAAGCTGGTCATCGGCGGCCTTCCGATCGAGACCCAGGCCCACGCCACCGCGGTGGCCAAGGCCACGGCCGAGCAGGTGGGCAGCGCCTTCATCGACGTCCGTGGGACGGTCAGCGGCCACACCGGCCTGCGGGCCGGCGGCAGGATCAAGCTCGAGGGCGTGGGCAAGGACGTGAAGGGCGAGTACGTCCTGTCCAGCACCCGGCACATCTGGACCCAGGCCACGGGCTACATCACCGAGTTCACGGTGTCGGGGCAGCAGGACCGCTCGCTCGGCGGCCTGGTGCAGGGAGCGGCGGCGGGCGCCGGCCGGTCGCTCTCCGGCGTCGTCACCGGCATCGTCACCGACAACAAGGACCCGGACGGCGTCGGCCGGGTGCGTGTGGCGCTCCCCTGGCTCGACGCCGAGCACGTCAGCGGGTGGGCCCGGGTGGCCTTCCCCGGCGCCGGGAAGGATCGTGGGATCACGTTCCTGCCGGAGGTGAACGACGAGGTGCTCGTGGCCTTCCACCACGGCGACCCCGACAAGCCGATGGTCATCGGCGGCCTGTTCAACGGCAAGGACAAGTTCCCCGACAGCAAGAGCGACGTCGGCACCGACCGGGGCAAGGTCAACCTGCGCGGGATCTTCACCAACAAGCACAAGCTGACCTTCGACGACAAGTCGGGCCAGGAGGCGCTGACCCTCGGCCTGCGGGACAAGAGCTACATGATCACCCTCGACAAGAAGGGCACGGTCATCAGCATCGGCAGCGACGGCAAGGTCGACGTGAAGGCCAAGTCGGGGGTCACCATCACCGCCGAGAGCGGCAACATAGAGCTGGTGGCCAAGTCCGGCGACGTGAAGATCGGCGGCCTGAACGTCACCGTCGAGGGCAAGGCGGGCCTCACCCTGTCGGCCACCGGCGCAGCCAAGCTCAAGGGCGCCACCGTGGCGATCGGCTGAGGGGCGCCGGTCCGTGGGAGAGGAGTTCATCGGCAAGGGGCTGGCGTTCCCGCTCAAGACCGACGCCAGCGGTGGAATCGCGCTCGTGGGCCGGGATCGAGAGGTCGAGGAGGCCATCCGCATGGTCCTCGGGACCGCCCACGGCGAGCGGCCGATGCGGCCCGAGTTCGGCTGCGGCATCCACGACTACGTCTTCGCCCCAGCCGACGGCACCACCCTCGGACGCATCCGCTACGAGGTGCGCGCCGCCATCGAGCGGTGGGAGCCGCGGGTCGAGGTGCTGGACGTCCACGTCAGCAGCGACCCGGGTGACCAGACCATCCTCTACATCGACGTCCAGTACGCCATCAGCGGGACCAACGACCCGCGCAACCTGGTCTTTCCCTTCTACACGATCCCTGACGAGCCTCCCGCCTACTGACGAACCCGAGGAGCACCCCCGGTGGCCCTTCCCGCACCCAACCTCGACGATCGTCGCTTCCAGCAGCTGGTCGACGACGCCAAGCGCCTTGTCCAGCGCAACTGTCCCGAATGGACCGACCACAACGTCTCCGACCCCGGCGTCACGCTCATCGAAGCGTTCGCCTTCATGGTCGACCAGCTGCTCTACCGGCTCAACCGGGTGCCGGAGCGCAACTACGTCCGCTTCCTCGAGCTCATCGGCATCAAGCTGTACCCGCCGACGGCGGCCCGTGTGCCGGTCACGTTCTGGCTCTCCGGATCCCCCGGCGAGGACCTCGAGATCGCCAAGGAGACCGAGGTCTCGACCCGGCGCACCGATGCCCTCGAACCGGTGCGGTTCGCCACCATGCGGCCGCTGATGCTGAAGCACGTATCGATGGCCCACGCCTACTCCGAGGTGACCGAGGGCGAGTTCCGCGACCACACGCTCTCCCTCGACACCAACCAGCCCTTCTACTGCTTCGACCGGGTGCCCAAGCCAGGTGACGCCCTGTACATCGGCCTCACCGACCCGGCGCCGTCCAACGCCGTGGCCATGCGCTTCGACTGCCAGATCGAGGGCGTCGGCGTGAACCCGACGGACCCCCCCATCGTCTGGGAGGCGTGGACCGGCGACGGGGGGTGGGAGCGGTGCGAGCAGGACTCCGACACGACCGGCGGGCTCAACAAGGCCGGCGAGGTCGTGCTGCACCTGCCGCCGGGCCACGTGGTGTCGGTCATCGACGGCCAGCGCGGCGGGTGGATCCGCTGCCGGGTCACCGCCCCCCGGGAGTACCAGCCCTTCTACTCGGCGTCGCCCCGCATCTCCCAGCTCAGCGCCCAGACGGTCGGCGGCACCATGGCCGCCATCAACGCCGAGCTGGTCACCGTTGACGTGCTGGGCGAGTCCGAGGGCGTGCCCCACCAGGAGTTCCGCCTCAGCTCATCGCCAGTGGTGCCCACCGAGGAGCCCTTCGTCGTCGAGGTCAGCGACGAGGAGGAGGGCTGGATCGAGTGGACCGAGGTCGAGAACTTTGCGTCCTCGTCGGCCGACGACCGCCACTTCCACCTCGACCGAACCGCGGGCGTCATCCGCTTCGGGCCGGCCGTCACCAACCCGGACGGCACCCTGCGCTACTACGGCGCCTTCCCCAACAAGAAGGCGATCATCCGCGTGCCGGGCTACCGCACGGGTGGAGGCCGCCAGGGCTCGGTCGCCCGCGGCTCGATAACCCTGCTCGAGTCGTCGCTGCCCTTCATCGCCCGGGTCGAGAACCGCAAGCCCGCCGTCGGCGGCGTCGACGGCGAGACGGTCGAGGACGCCAAGCTCCGCGGCCCGATCCTCCTGCGCACCCGCGATCGCGCCGTCACGGCCGAGGACTTCGTGGCCCTGGCCAAGGACGCGGCCCCCGACGTGGCCCGCGTCCGGGCCGTGACCGCCGGCGACGACCCCACGAGCGCCGGGACCGACGCCGGAGGGGTGCGGGTGCTGATCGTGCCGTCGCCGGCCGAGGACGAGCTGGGCCGGATCCGCTTCGAGGACCTGGTGCCGCCCGACGACCTGAAGGCGAAGATCCGCG
>JBKJUI010000373.1:0-4984 GCA_046590775.1 Acidimicrobiales bacterium | reverse complement strand
TGGACCAGCATCAGGTCGGCGTATGGCGCCGACGGTTCTTGGACCAGGGTCTGGCCGGCCTCGCCGCTCAGCCGCGAACGGGTCGGCCCCGCCGGCTCGGCCACGACGACCGCTGGTTCGGGTGGTATCCAGGGGCCGGTGGTGAACAGTTGTCGGAGGACGTCGAGCCGGTTGAGGGTCCTGCACCCAGCCCAGCTCCATCACGCCGCCAGCCACGCTGACGGCCTTGGTCATCAGCGCCCCCGCACCGGAGCGGACAGTCCCTACGGCGCGCCTGTACCACGGCGCGCTCTCGGCCACGGCGGCGCCGGCGACGGCCTTCCCGGCCGCGGACGAAGAGATCCTCCACGACCAGGTGACCGGGAAAGGTGTGACCACCCGGGCAGATCTGCGTCGATTGGCGATGCGGTCATGAAGGCCGGCGACCGGATCGCGCCGACGAGCGTTACGGCGCCCGCCACGAGTCCGGGTCAGCACCCGGTCGGCGCCGCCCGGTCCCCGTTCGGCTCGGTTGCCGTTGCCGGCTTTCGCGGCGCTCCTGCGTCCGTCTCCGCCGCAGGTCGGCCTCGGCTGAGCAGCAGGGCGGCCATGGCCAGGGCGACGGCCGGCGCCACCCAGTGCGAGACCTCGCGGAGGATCGCCGCCACCGGGCCGGAGCTGTCGGACTGCCAGGTGTAGCCGAGCAGGAGGACGGCGGCGGTGACGGCGGAGCCGAGGGCGAGGCGACTGCGCCAGGCCAGCGCCGCCGGCAGCAGGACCCAGGCGTGGTACCAGGGCAGGACGTAGGAGCCGAGCAGCAGGTAGCCGACCAGCGCCGAGGCCACGGCCAGCTCGGGGGTGCGGTCGCTGAGGTGCCGCCAGGCCAGCACGGCGCCGACGCCCACCCCGAGGGCGATGGCCGCGATGCCGATCAGCCGGTCGGGGCCGACAGCAAAGGCGAGGCGCCAGACCGAGCTGCGGGAGTGCTGCTCGCCGGCCTTGGCCAGCGCCCGGGCCACGGCGACGGGACCGACGGCCAGGTGGGCGGCGACGAGAGGTCCGACGGCGGTGGCGGCGAGGATCGAGGCCGCCCGCCGGCCGTGGCGCCGCCAGGCCCAAGCCGCCAGCGCCGGGACGGCCAGCACGGCGGCGATCTTGACGCCCGCCCCGAGGGCCAGGAGGGCACCGGCGGCCACCCACCAGCGCCTCCGGGCGGCGACGCAGGCACCCAGGAGGGCGGCGCCGACCAGTGCGTCGTTGTGGCCGCCGTTCACCACGCTGGCCAGCAGCACGGGGTTGAGGGCGACGAAGGCCGTGACTGCGGCGCTCTTGGTGAGCCGGGCGACGACGAACGCTGCAGCCAGCACAGCGAGGCCGGCGGAGGCCTGGAACAGCACTCGCACCAGGGTGCGGTGGTTCCCGCCGAGGCCGGTGATGCCGGCGGACAGGGCGGTGAATGCGGGCCCGTAGACCGAGGGGGTCTGCCGCCACCGCACGGAGACGTCCTGGTACCACGGGTCGTCTGGGTGGTCGTCGGGCACGACCACGTACGGGTTCTCTCCGTGCTCGGTGACGATGCGGCCGTAAAAGGCGTACGACGCCACGTCCTTGGAGCCGGCCGGCGGCAGGATGACGCAAAGGGCGGTGAGGGCGACCCCAGCGGCGAGGACCAGGCGCACCGGCAGGCCGGGCCCCCGGTGCAACGACTGGAGGAGGAGGGCGAACCCGGCCAATGCGACCAGGAGCGCGCCGGCCACGAGCGCCGGGCCGGCGCCGGGCCCGGCGACCACGACGACGGCCACCCCGGCGGCGTTGCCAGCCAGCCCGGCCAGCGCCCGGGCGGACACGCCCGGCCGTGTCGCGAGCGCTGCCACCCCCACAGCCTGCCTCGGCCGGCGCCGTCGCCCCGGGCGCACCCCGCCGCCGCCCAGCTGCGACCGGTTGCGAGTCGAGCGGCGGCTCCTCACTGCGGGCAGCGTCACGGGAGGCGGAGGGATCGGCGGTCGTCGTCCCAGCGCGCCAGGCCGTCGCCCACCAGGGAAGCAGCGACGGTCGCAGCCCGGGTGAGGTCGTCCGGCCAGCCGCAGGCCCCCGGCAGATCGGCGGCGGCGACGGGCCCCTGCACCAGGGCCGCCACCAGGCGGCCTCGTCCCTGGCGGTCCGAGCCGGCGAAGGGCGACTGGCGGCTGCCGGTGCCGGCCGAGCCGCCCGCAGGGGCAGGACCGCCGGCCGCCCGCCACCTGCACCACGGAGCTGCCGGGCATGCGCCGCAGGTCGGGTCGGTCTTCCGGCACACGGTGGCGCCAAGGTCCAGCACGGCCTGGTTCCAGGCCCAGCCGGCGCCATCAGGAACGCTGGCGTCGGCCAACCGCTGCGCCTCGACAGCCCCGAGCCGGCGGCCGGCCACGGCCCGGGCCAGCACCCTGGCTGCGTTCACGTCGAGAACGCCGACGTCCTGCTCGAAGGCGAAGGCCAGCACGGCCCGGGCCGTGTAGGGCCCGATCCCTGGCAGCGCCTGGAGCTCGGGCCGCGAGCGCGGCACCCGGCCGCCGTGGCGGTCGACGCACGCCACCGCCGTGGCGTGCAGCGCCACCGCCCGGCGGTTGTAGCCCAGACCAGACCACTCGGCGACCACGTCACCCACGGCCGCCGCCCCGCAGGCCGACGGCGTGGGGAAGCGCTGGAGGAAGGCGTGCCAGCGCGGCGCGACCCGAGCCACCTGGGTCTGCTGCAGCATGGATTCGCTGACCAGGACCCCCCAGGGGTCGCGGGTGCGACGCCACGGAAGGTCCCTGAGCGGGAGGGCGAGGAGGGCGTCGACCAGCGCCACGGCTCAGGCGCACTTCCCGCCGGGCACCACGGCGCCGCTCATGGCGGCGGTCACCGCGCCGGCCCACAGGGCGTAACCCGACTCGGACGGGTGGTAGCCGTCCACGGCGAACAGCGACCGGTCCCGCCGGAACGCAGGCCCGGTGGCGCCCGCGATGTCGACGTAGGTGGCTCCGGCGCCCCGGGCAACAGCGCGGACCTGACGGTCCAACGCCCGCCCGCGCCATCCGGCGACGGCCCGGAGAGGCTGGGCCAGCCGCGGCGGCGAGCCGATGTCGGGCACCCCGAGGAGCACCAGGCAGGCATCCTGCGGGATGCTCTCCACCAGCTTCCGGTAGGACGACGAGAACGTTCCAGCAGACGTCAGGTGAGTGGTGTCGTTGGCGCCCACGCTGACGAACACCACCTGGGCGTCGGCCGGGACACGGGGTAGCTGCGCGGTCACCACGTCGGCCACCGTGTCACCACTCGATGCGAGCACCAGCACGTCGACCGGGCGCGCCAGCCGGCGGGCCACCTGGCGGCCCAGTACGCCATCGGCGTCGGTCACCCCGACCCCGGCTGCGGTGGAGTCGCCGAGCCAGACCGTCCGCAGCGGCTCGATCGAGCCGTCGCAGCCGACGCAGACGTCGATGTCGGCAGGCACCGGCGGCGGCGGCGCGCCCCGGGTGGCGAGCAGCAGCTCGACGCCGAGGAGGACCGGTCCGGCCAGGACGAACCCGCTGCCCAGCCCGACGGCCACCAGGACCCGGCGCCGCGCTACGCCCAGATGTCCGTTCCGTCGTAGGGGCGCCCGCGCTCGGGCGCCGACCCGCGCTTCCACACCATCACCTTGCGGCGGAAGAAGCACACCTCGTCGCCGTGCTGGTTGATGCCCTTGGTCTCGACGGTCACGATGCCGCGGTCGCCCTTCGAGGTCTCCCTCGCCTCCACCACCTTCGTCTCGGCGTAGAGCGTGTCGCCGTGGAAGGTGGGCTTGCGGTGCTGCAGGCTCTCCACCTCGAGGTTGGCGATGGCCGCCCCGGAGACGTCGGGCACGCTCATGCCGAGCACGAGCGAGTACACCAGGTTGCCGACGACGACGTTGCGACCTTGCGGCGCCGACGTCTCGGCGTACGAGGCGTCGATGTGCAGCGGATGGTGGTTCATCGTGATCATGCAGAAGAGGTGGTCGTCGGCCTCGGTGACGGTCTTGCCCGGCCAGTGCCGGTAGACGTCTCCGGGGACGAAGTCCTCGAGGTGGCGGCCGAAGGGCCGCTCGTGGACGCTCACGTGGGCGAGCCTCGCAGGCCTCGGGCCTTAGGTGACCAGCCGGGTGGCCAGCTCGCCGACGGCGACGATGGCCGGGGACGTGGGGTCGGCGTCGATGGCGGCCACTCCCTCGTGGTCGGCCTTCTCGATGGCCGGGTCCTCGGGCACCGTGAACATCTCGACGCCCAGCTCCTCGGAGATGCGGGCGACGTCGGCCTCTGACACCGTGCGGTTGGCGATGCCGATGATCCGCTTGACCCCCAGCTCCTCGGCCATGCGGCAGGCCCGCTTGGCGATCTCCACCGACTTGGCGCTGCCCTCGGTGACGGCGAGCACCACGTCGTCGGGGCCCGGCTTGGCCCACACCAGGTCGTTGAGGCCGGCCTCGAGGTCGGCGAGCACGATCCGGTCCTCGGCCGGGAGGTCGCCGAAGAACTGGCGGGTGGTGTTGTGCGAGCCACAGCACAGGCAGGCGCCGGACGGCCGCTCGATCTTGCCGGTGGCCACCAGGCGCACGCCTTCGGGGGCGTCGACGCCGTAGTCGGCCAGCAGCTGGTCGGCTGGTGGCGTCGGGTCGTTGTGGGTGTGCCCGGCGTCGAGCAGCGAGTTGAGGATGGGTCGCATCGACTCGACCAGCTCCCGGTCGACTCCGAGCGAGATGCCCAGGTTCGGGTTCGGGTCGGCGTCGATGGCCACGACGTCGTGGCCCATGCGGGCCAAGTGGCGGGCCAGCGCTCCGGACACGGTGCTCTTTCCCGAACCGCCCTTTCCGGCGACGGCGATCTTCATGTTCGTACCTCCTGGGGGACAAGCTGCTCGGCGAGCTGGGCTATGGCGGCGATGGCGGGCGAGTCGGGACAGGCGTCGAGGGGCGGCAGGCCCTGGCGCTCGGCCTCGGCCAGATCGGGGTCGAAGGGGATGCGGA
>JBKJUI010000364.1:0-3276 GCA_046590775.1 Acidimicrobiales bacterium | reverse complement strand
GTGACCAAGCTGCTGGCGTGGGGCGCGACCAGCGGTACCGGTGACCGGGCCGAGCTGGACTTCGAGCCCCGCCCCCAGGCCTGGTCCTCGGTCAGCGTGGGCGCCGAGGAGTGCCCGGGCGCCCAGACCTGCCCCAGCGGGCAGACGTGCTTCGCCGAGGCGGCCTACGAGCGGGCCCGTGAGGCCGATGTCATCGTCGTCAACCTCCACCTGCTCGGCGCCCACGTGGCGTCAGGGGGCTACGTGCTTCCCCAGCACGACGTGCTCATCGTCGACGAGGCCCACGAGACAGAGGACGTGTTCTCCGGCGCCCTGGGCGTCACGCTCACCCCCGGCCGGATCGGCGCCGTCGCCCGCCTCGTGCCCGGCAGCGCCCTGGTCCGCCACCGCGACGCCCTCGACCGGGCCCTTACCACCGTCACCGGGCGCCGGCTCCCCCAGGGCGCGGCCGGCGATCCCGGCGTCGCCGAAGCCCTGGGCGACCTGGCCGAGGCCATGCGGGAGGAACGGCGCATGCTCCGGGGGAAGGACGACGACCAGTCGCTCCAGGCCCGGCGCGAGCGAGCCACGAAAGCGCTCGACTCCCTCGCCAACGACGTCGATACCGCCCTGGGCGCCAGCGCCGACGACATGGTCACGTGGGTCGAGTCGTCCCCGTCGCAGGCCACGCTGCGGGTGGCGCCCATCGAGGTTGGTGGCGACCTGGCCAAGGTGCTGTGGGCGTCAGCCACGCCAATCCTCACCTCCGCCACCATCCCGCCTGGGATCGGCGCCCGGCTGGGCCTGAGCGCCGATGCCGTCGAGCTCGATGTCGGCAGCCCCTTCGACTACCGCAACCAGTCGCTGCTGTACGTGCCCCGCCTGCCCGACGTCCGCAACGCCAAGCACGACGACGCCGCCCACGACGAGCTGGAGTTCCTGCTCATCGCCGCCGGCGGCCGCACCCTCGCCCTCTTTACGTCATGGCGGGCCATGCGGGCCGCCCACGCCGCCCTCAGCGGGCGTGTCCCGTACCGCCTCCTGGCCCAGGACGAGCTGCCCAAGCCGGCGCTGGTCGACGCGTTCCGCACCGACCTGACGTCGTGCCTGTTCGCCACGATGGGGTTCTGGCAGGGGGTCGACGTCCCCGGCGACGCCTGCTCGCAGGTCGTGATCGACCGCCTGCCCTTCGCCCGCCCCGACGACCCGCTGGCCCAGGCCCGCCGGGAGCGGGCGGGGCCGACGGCGTTCTCCGTGGTCGACATCCCCCACGCCGCCGTCCGACTGGCCCAGGGCGCCGGCCGCCTCATCCGCACCGCCACCGACCGGGGCGTTGTCGCCGTCCTCGACCCCCGTCTCGCCGAGTCGTCCTACCGGCCGGCGATCCTCTCCGCTCTCCCCCCCATGCGCCGGACCCGCGAACGCGCCGACGTCGCCGCTTTCTTCAGTGCCTAGGGCGCCGGCGACAGCGCTCCATCCTCCGGATTGGTGAGCGACACCAGCTCACCCGAGGCGAGCTTCCCGCCGGCGTCGACCTCGTACCACCGGCCGGCCAGATTGTCGATGCCGTGGGGCTGGAGGCCCTGGGCCCGGTCGAGGTTGCGGATCAAAGCGCCGTGGCTCACGAGCAGGATGCGGTCACCCGGTGCCGCCGATGCCGCCACCCGGACCAGGGTGGCCCGGGCCCGGTCGGTGAGGTGGGCCCGGGTCTCGCCTCCCGGCGTCGACTCGCTGCGACCCTCCGACCAGTCGGCCAGCGCACCGGGCGCCTGGGCGTCGATCTCGGCACGGGTCAGCCCCTGCCAGTCGCCGACGTCGATCTCCCGGAGCTCGGGGTCCACCTCCACCGCCAGGCCGAGGGCCCCGGCAAGGATCTCCGCCGTCCGGCGGGCCCGCTGCAGGTCCGACGCCAACACGCGGCAGAAGTCACCCGGCGCCAGCTGGGCGGCGGCCTCGCACGCCTGCTCCTCGCCGAGCACGGACAGCGGGGCGTCGGCGTGGCCCTGCCACCGGCCGTCGGCGTTCCAAGTGGACTGGCCGTGGCGAAGGAGCAGGAGCCGGCGGGGCGAGGCGAGGTCGGGCACGCCCGAGAAGGTAGGGGATGGTGGGGCCGACTGAGTCCCTGGCGGGGTGGGACCCAGTATGTGTCGGCCCCACCATCTCCCTTGCGGCTTGGCGGGGTGCCGCCCTCCAAGTGTCGGCAGCACGGCCGAAAGCTTGAGCACCAATACGGGCAGGCCCCTGCCGGCCGGAGCGGTACACTGCCCGGACCGCCGTAAGAACTTTCTGAGGAGACGCGCGTGCCCGGTACCGTGATCGTCGGCACCCAATGGGGCGACGAGGGCAAGGGCAAGTTGACCGATCTGCTCACAAAGCAGATGCAAGTCGTCGTCCGCTATCAGGGCGGCCACAATGCCGGCCACACCATCGTCGTCGGCGACGAGTCCTTCGCCCTGCAGCTGGTGCCCAGTGGCATCCTCTACCCGTGGGTCACTCCGGTGATCGGCAACGGGGTGGTGGTCGACCCCGCCGTGCTGGTGGCGGAGATCGACGGGCTGGAGGCCCGGGGGGTCGACTGCTCCCGGCTCAAGGTCAGCGGCAACGCCCACCTGATCATGCCGTACCACGCCGAGCTCGACCGGCTCACGGAGCGCAAGCTGGGCAAGAACAGCCTCGGCACCACCAAGCGGGGTATCGGGCCGGCATACGCCGACAAGGCGGCGCGGGTCGGCCTGCGGATCCAGGACCTGCTCGACCCGAAGATCTTCCGGGAGAAGCTCGAGGTCGTCCTCAAAGAGAAGAACTTGATCCTCGCCAAGATCCACAACCGCCTTCCCTTGTCGGCCGACGACATCGCGGATCTGTACCTGGGCGAGTTGCGGTCGAGGATCGAGCCCATGATCGCCGACTCGGTCGGCCTGGTCCACGACGCCCTCGACGCGGGCGCCAATGTGCTGTTCGAAGGGGCCCAGGCCACCTTCCTCGACCTCGACCACGGCACCTATCCGTTCGTCACCTCGTCGAACCCGGTGGCCGGCGGTGCCCTCACCGGCGCCGGCGTGGGGCCGATGCACATCCAGCGGGTGGTCGGAGTGGCCAAGGCGTACATCACCCGGGTGGGCGCCGGCCCGTTCCCCACCGAGCTCTTCGACGCCGCCGGCGACGCCCTCGTCGACCGCGGCCACGAGTTCGGCACCAACACCGGCCGGCGCCGACGCCCCGGTTGGTTTGACGCGGTCATGGTCCGCCAGGCCGTCCGGCTCAACTCCCTCACCGAGTTGGCCGTCACCAAGCTCG